>DATICC010000538.1:0-4645 GCA_035457045.1 Woeseiaceae bacterium
GCCGCGGCATGGAGGTCTTCAGCATGTCGTTCCTCGACTGCATGAGCTGCGGCTTCGGCGCGGTCATCCTCTTTTTCATGATCATCAATTCACAAACCAAGCACGAGTCCGATGCGCCGCCAGACGACCTGAAAGGTGAGACGACCAAGCTCGAGATCGAAATACTAGAGCAGCGCAAGAACATGGTGCTGGCAAAGAATTCGATGGAACGGTTGAAGGATGAAAAAATCCGGGCGGAAGACCAGATTGCACAAATCATCGCCCTGATCGAAAAACTGAAGAAGGAACTGGAGAAACTTGACAAGACCACGCTGGCCAAGATCGAAAGCGTGGAGAAACTGCAATCGGACATCGAACGCCTGGAGGAAGAGAAAAAACGTCTGTTGGCCATCGAGGCTCAACGCAAGACGGACGGCAGCAACGTGCGCCGTTTCACCGGCGACGGCGATCGCCAGTACCTCACGGGCCTCAAGGTCGGTGGCGAGAGAATCCTGGTACTGGTCGATAGTTCGGCGAGCATGCTCGATCGCAAGATCGTCAATATACTGCGCCGCCGCAACATGTCCGACGCCGTCAAGCTGCGCTCGCTGAAGTGGCGACAGGCGGTGGCGAGCGTCGATTGGCTGACATCGCAGTTCCGTCCGGAGAGCAAGTTCCAGATTTACACCTTCAACAACGAGCCGAAGCCGGTGCTGAAAGGCAGCGACGGTGTCTGGCTCGAGGTCGGCGACGGCAAGCAACTGGACGAGGCGATTCGCATCTTGCGCCGGACCATTCCGCAGAACGGCACGAATACCCGCGATGCCTTCGACATCATCAACAAACTGAACCCGCCTCCCGACAACGTCATCGTGCTGATCGACAGCCTGCCGACCATGAACGCGCCGGATTCGGAGGCGGGCATGGTGACCGGCCAGCAGCGCCTGAAATACCACTATGAAGCCGAAGCGGGAATACCGTCCGGCATCCCGGTGAATATTCTTTTGTATCCGATGGAAGGCGACTACAGCGCGGCAATCGCCTACTGGCTGCTCGCTTATCGCACCGGTGGCTCGTTCATGAGCATCAGCAAGGACTGGCCATGAGGCAGCGGCGCCGCGACATCGAGGTATTCAGCCTCTCTTTTCTCGACTGCATCTGCTGCGGTTTCGGCGCGATCATCCTGCTCCTGGTTCTCAGCAAGATCTACGAGCCGGTCATCATGGAGAAAACCGAGGACGACCTGCAACAGCTGATCGCCAAACTCCAGGAGGAGTTGTTCGACCTGCGCGGCGAGACCACGGTGGTAACGCGTGCGCTGTCCGCGGTAAGACTCGAGACCTCCGAGACCAAGATGACACTTTCCCAGCTGCAGAAGGAACTCGAGATCGTGCAGGGTCAATACGACCTGCTGCAGGAGGACAACCCCCTCATGGATGTCGACGAGGGCGAATTGCGGAGCGCACGACAGCGCCTGACCGAGGAGATGGAGCGATTGCAGGTCTACAATCGCGCCCCGGACGAAGCTATCGGAGGAATTCCGGTCGACAGCGAGTACGTGATCTTCGTCATCGATACCTCGGGCAGCATGCAGTCGAAATGGAGCTGGGTCGAGCAGAAGCTCGGCGAAGTCCTCGACGTGTATCCCAGGGTTAAGGGATTGCAGATCATGAACGACAACGGCCGTTTCATGTTCCAGCAGTACGGCGGTGTCTGGATCGACGACACGCCGCAGGTGCGGCAATCGATCAAGAACAACTTCCGCCAGTGGGCGCCGTTCAGCGACAGCGACCCTTCCGATGGCATCATCTACGCCATCAAGACTTTCTGGGCGCCGGACAAGAAGATCAGCGTCTACGTACTCGGCGATGAATTCCAGGGCAGCTCCATGGAAGCCGTGGTCCGCGGGATCGATGGCATCAACCTGGAAGACGAGGAAGGCAACCGGCGTGTGCGTATCCATGCCGTCGGATTTCCCTATTCATTCGACGGCGGCTCCATTCCCACCAGCTCGATACGCTTCGCCGGGCTGATGCGGGTGCTTTGTGAAAGAAACGGCGGCACGTTCGTTGCACTGACCGAACGCGATCACTGAGTAAGCATCTCGCGGGTCCCGCCCGCACCATCCGGCAAAGCATCCGGCACGACCTGAGCCACAGTTCGCCATAATTGATCGGCACCCGGCCATACCTTCGCCCCTGCCGCAACCCCGGCCGCCGCTGTAATCGGCTCCGACAGCGGCCACATCCTGTGGTTTGCGACAACGGAGGGAAAACAGATGGCTAACAGGAACAACGTCAAGGGTTTGGTGGCGCTGGCAGTGCTTGCGGCGCTCGCCGCCGGACCTGCATCGGCAGAAACTCGCAGCAGCAGCGAAGAGGCGGCGGGTGTAGGAATAGGCGGCGCGGTGGGTGCCCTGGCAGGCGGACCCGTCGGTTTCATCGTCGGAGCCGCGGCCGGAGGCTGGCTGGGCGACAACTTCAACAGGAAAAAGCAGGCAGTCGCGGAGCTCACCGGCTCATTGGATGCCGCCGAATCCCGCGTCGCCGGACTCGAGCTCGAAATGCACCGAATGGGCGATGAGCGCCGGAAAACGGAAGACGAACTGGCACGGCTGCGCACACTGGCCAGGCCGGAACTGCTCAGCCTGCTGCAGACCGGCATCGAAATGGACCTGCTGTTCCGTACCGACGAGCACGAGCTCGCCGACACAACGTCCAGCCGACTGACCGAGCTTGCGGCGACGCTTGCGGGGATGCCGGACGTCCGCATACAGCTCGACGGATATGCCGATGAGCGCGGCGATGCCGCATACAACCAGGACCTTTCGATACGCCGCGCCGACCACGTGCGCAATGTATTGATGGCAGCGGGCGTGACCCCGTCGCGCATCACTGTGGCGGCGCACGGCGAATCGCCGGCTGTCGATAGCAGCATCGACAGCTATGCCCTGGACCGGCGGGTCAGTCTCACGCTGTATGCCGAGGACAGCGCATCGTTCGCGTCCAATCCCGACTGAGGGTCTTTGAGTTCCCTGGCAGGGCCGCGTCTCCCGGCCCGGATTGCCGGCCCGAAAGGGCCGGCTTTTTTGTCTTGCGATGGCAACTGCAGGAACATGCGCATCCGGGGGATAGTCTCTACAATGACAGGCTTCGTGATATCGAGGTTGGAACCGGTGGGCAATCTGGCAGGACGGAAATGCAAACCTTGCGAGGGCGGCGTCAAACCCCTGGACGCGGACAAGGTACGTGAGCATCTTGCGCAAATCGATCCCGCCTGGCTGCGCGTCGGCGACGGCAATACCATCATGCGCGAGTTCGAGTTTCCCTCGTTCAGCCGCAACATGGCGTTCGTCAACGCCGTTGCCTGGATTGCCACCGTCGAAGGCCATCACCCCGAAATGCTGGTCGGGTACCGTACCTGCCGGGTGTCCTGGCGCACCACTGCCATCGACGGTTTGTCGGACAACGATTTCATCTGCGCAGCCAAGGTCGACCGGCTCGTGGCAGACCTTTGAGCAACATCCGGGACATGACCGTGACCGTTGCCGATATCGAATCGGCAGCAGAGCGCCTCGAGGGTATCGCGGTTCGCACACCACTGATCTATTCGTCGGTACTGGACGACCTGGCCGGAGGCCGCGTCTTCTTGAAGCCGGAATCCTTGCAGGTCACCGGTTCGTTCAAGATTCGCGGCGCCTACAACCTGATGAGCCGCCTGACCCCGGCGCAGAAGCGCAACGGAGTGGTAGCCTGGTCGTCCGGCAATCACGCCCAGGGCGTTGCGGCGGCGGGTTCGATGCTTGGTATTGCGACGAAGATCGTCATGCCTCGGGACGCCCCGGCGGCCAAGATCGAGAATACGCGGCGACTCGGCGGCGAGCCGGTACTGTATGACCGCTACACGGGCAACCGGGAGGACATCGCGCGCGAAATTGCAGCGAAGCAGGGCAGTGAACTGGTGCCGTCCTACGATCATCCGCACATCGTGGCCGGGCAGGGCACGGTGGGCCTCGAACTCATCGACCAGTGCGTGGAGCAGGGCACAGCTGCCGACAAGGTGCTGATCTGTTGCGGCGGCGGGGGCTTGAGTTCCGGATCGGCCATCGCCATCAAGGCGCGTTCGCCGGGCACGGCGGTGCACACCGTCGAGCCGGCGGGATTCGATGACACGGCACGCTCGCTGCTGAGCGGCAAGCGGGAGCGCAATGACCCGTCGGCGCGCTCGATCTGCGATGCGTTGCAGACCGAAACCCCGGGCGAACTGACGTTTTGCTACCTGCAAAAACTGGCAGCCGCGGGACTGGTGGTTAGCGACGACGAAGTGAAAGCGGCGATGCGATTCGCCTTCCGTCACCTGAAGCTGGTGGTCGAGCCGGGTGGGGCCGCGGCGCTTGCCGCGGTGCTCTCCGGCAAGATCACGACGAAGGACAGGACGACGGTCGTCGTACTGAGCGGGGGTAACGTGGATACCCAGCTATTCGCGGCCATCCAGGGCGAGGACCCCGCCTGAAAAAAGGTGCCGGATCATTACTGTCCCATGTATCAGAGAAGGACGGTCACCGGGACAAGCGCAGCTGACCCGGCGAGGTCCTCGACGGGATGGCTCCCTGCGGTCCGCTTAATTCCCGTCGAGGACCTCCCCGCGCCAGCCGCGCCAAAACGTA
>DATICC010000539.1:0-6085 GCA_035457045.1 Woeseiaceae bacterium
GAGGCCGATCGCGGACATGGCATGTCGGCGGGCTTCAGCCTGATGAGCAGCGAACGCAGCGATCTGTCGGAATCGCTGACGGCGGACTTGCGCATGGGCTGGGCCTACCGGGTTGCGGAGAGCCGCTGGTCTTTCCTCGATCGCATCGATCTCATTTACGACGATGCTACTGCGACCGGCAGCGAACAGCAGAGCTGGCGGCTGATCAACAATTTCAATGCCAATCGGCGCATCAATGAGTCCAGCCAGCTTTCGTTGCAGTATGCATTCAAATACGTGCGCAGCGAGTTCGGCATGCAGGACTTCACCGGCTACACGGACCTGATCGGCATTGATTTCCGCAAGGGTTTCCGCGCGAAGTGGGAGGCCGGGATCAATACCAGCACCTACCATTCCTGGCAGTCGAAAATAATCGACTACGGTATAGGCCTAGACGTCGGCTACAACGTTCGCGACAACCTGTGGCTGACGCTCGGTTACAACGTCGCGGGCTTCCACGACAGCGACTTTTCATCAGCCCGTTATACGGCGCAGGGACCTTACCTGAAGATAGCGATCAAGGCGGACCAGCAGACGCTGAAGGACATCGCGGGCCAGCGCTAGTCACGATCTCTCGGCCGCAGTGCGGCGATTTACCCGCGATTCCATGCATTAAGCGTGTGACACGCACTTCCTGCTGCGGGTTATAGTGCGCGGATGCCCAGCCTCGCCGACTTTTTCGGTCCCTCGAGCCCGCTCAAGGACCTGTTGCCCGGATTCCAGCCGCGCGCCGGCCAGGCGTGGATGGCCGAAGCCGTGGCGGAGGCAATCGACGGCCCCGGGAAGCTGGTCGTCGAGGCGGGTACCGGCACCGGCAAAACCTTTGCCTACCTGCTGCCCGCGCTCATGAGCGGGCGCAAGACCATCATTTCGACCGGCACCAAGGCATTGCAGGATCAGTTGTATCACCGCGATTTGCCCTTGATCGGTCAGGCGGTCGGCCGCCCGGTGACCACGGCCCTCCTTAAAGGTCGCGCCAATTACCTTTGCCTGCATCGCGTGGAAACCGCAGTCGTTGCGGACGGTATCGCCGCCGACATGGATGCGGTGCGGCGATGGCGGCACCGTACGACCAGCGGCGATCGTGCGGAGCTCACGGAAGTGGCGGAGGATTCGGCGGTTTGGCCGCTGGTTACGTCGACCGCCGAAAACTGCCTGGGAAAGCAGTGCGAATTCTACCAGGACTGCCATGTCGTCAAGGCCCGTCGTGCAGCACAGGAAGCAGATCTCGTCGTCGTCAACCATCACCTGCTGCTCGCGGACCTGGCACTCAAGGAGGAAGGCTTCATCGAGTTTCTGCCCGGCGCAGAGGCTGTCATTCTCGATGAGGCGCACCAGATCCCGGACCTCGCGGCACAGTTCTTCGGCATCAGCATCGGCAGCCGCGAGCTGGAACGCCTGGTCGACGAGCTGCGCGCGGCAACCCTGCCATTTGCCAATCGCGAACTGGATCGCCGCATCGACAAGGTTCTGACTGGCACACAGCGCCTGCGCGCAGAAGCGCCGCACACCGAGGGACGCCACGAGCTTGCAGCGGTGATCGCGGATATCCAGCCGGCGCTGCGCGACCTGCAGTCGGCGTTACGGGATCTGCTTGCAGGGCTCGAGGGTCTGGTCGACGCATCGGTGGAGATCGACAAGCTCAACGAGCAATTGATAAGTGTCGTCGACCGACTCGCCCGGCTCGGCGATGACGACGGCTGGGATGGCCTGCGGTGGCTTGAGGTCAATCCGCGCAGCATCCGCCTGAACCTGACACCGCTGGATGTTGCCGACACGCTTCGCGGTCTGATGAACGGCAATGACCAGGCCTGGATATTCACCTCGGCGACACTTGCCATTGGCGAGGACTTCGGTCACTTCGCGGATCGCATGGGCCTTGGCGCGGTGCCCGGGCTCAGTTTCCCAAGCCCGTACGCGCTCGACAGGCATGGGCTGGTATATCTTCCGCCCGGGCTGCCGCCACCCTCGGATGCGGAGCACACGGACAGGATGCTCGAGGCGGTCGTGCCGCTGCTGGACCTGACTACTGGTGGCATGTTCTGCCTGTTCACCAGTCACAGGGCGCTCGGTGCCGCCAGGAAATGGGCCAGGCGGCACAAGCGACAGTTGCGCGGCCGGCCGCTGCTGGTGCAGGGCGATGCACCAAGGGACGACCTGCTGCGCCGTTTTCGCGAGCACGGGAATGCGGTGTTGTTCGGCACCGGCAGTTTCTGGGAGGGTGTTGATGTACGCGGGCAGGCCTTGACCATCGTCGCAATCGACAAGCTGCCCTTTGCTTCGCCGGCTGACCCGTTAATGATGGCGCGGCTCGAGTTCATACGCCGCCGTGGCGGCAATGGTTTCGCCGAACATCAGCTGCCGCAGGCTGCGCTGGCGCTGAAGCAGGGTGCGGGCCGCTTGCTGCGTGACCAGGCGGATTACGGAGTTATCGTGCTCTGTGATCCGCGGATTACCAGCAAGAGCTATGGGCAGCTGTTCCTCAAATGCCTGGAACCAATGCAGAGTACGGACTCGATCGAGGCGGTTGCTGCGTTCCTGGCTCAGCACGAGGCGGAGGGCCGCAAGCCATGAGGCTGCTGGCGATCGAGACGTCCAGCGAGGCCTGCTCTGTCGCCTTGCAGGTTGGCGAAGTGATTACGGAACAACATCGCGTCGAAGCACGCGAACACACGCGGATCCTGCTGCCCATGATCCGGCAACTGCTCGCGGACCAGGGCCTGGCGGCGACAGACCTGGACGCGGTCGTGCTTGGTAATGGCCCAGGCTCGTTCATCGGCATGCGCATCTCGGCGTCGGTTGCGCAGGGACTGTGTTTCGGCGCCGGCCTGCCGCTGGTGCCGATCTCCTCGCTCGCAGCGGTGGCGGCGGAAGTCATCGACACCGAAGCAGCGGACAAGGTCGCGGTGGCGCAGGATGCGCGCATGCAGGAAGTGTACTTCGGGACCTTCCTGGCCGATGCACTGCGCTTGCCCGTGCTGCAGGATGCCGAGACGATCGTGTCGGTGGAACGGCCGGGCCTGCTGCAGGGCACAGGCTGGATCGCCGCGGGCGGCGGCTGGTTGCGGTACCCGCAACTGGAAGCCAGCTGTTCTGGCGCGGTCGCAAGGATCAGCAGCGTCTCGCATCCACGCGCACGTTACTTGCTGAAACCGGGTGCCAGCGCTTTCCGGCAGGGAAAGGCCATACGGGCTGAACGACTGGAGCCGGCCTACCTGCGCAACAAGGTCGCGGAGCCGCTGGCCGGCCGCGGTCCGTAGCGCATAGGAAACAATCGGGCGCGGAGTCGCGGCTTTTCCTGCGTAAAATCGCCTGAACGGCAGGCGTCACGGATCTGTAACAATCGATTGCTGTAATGCGCCGGTAATGTCCTGATTTGTGCGCACACAGCGCTGGATCCAGAGCAGGCAGACGATGGCGGCGACCAAAATACTGATCGTGGAAGACGAGACACCGATACGCGAAATGATTGCGTTTCACCTCGCGCGGGCCGGCTTCGAGGTACTCGAGGCAGCGGACTGCCGCCGTGCGCGCGAACTCCTGGCGGACGAGAGACCGGACCTGGCGCTCGTGGACTGGATGCTGCCGGACATGAGCGGACTCGAGCTGACGCGCATGTTGCGGCGCGACCCGGAGAATGAAAGCCTTGCGATAATCATGCTGACCGCCCGTGCCGACGAGCACGACAAGGTCACCGGCCTCGACAGCGGCGCCGATGATTACCTGACCAAACCATTCTCGCCGCGCGAGCTGATTGCCAGAATTCAGGCCGTATTGAGACGCTCGAGCACCGGCGGAGAGTCCGTCATCAAGGCCAACCTGCTGGAGCTCGACCCGGCAGGGCATCGCGTTGTCGCCGGCGGCGTCGATGTGCCGCTCGGGCCGACGGAATACCGCCTGCTCCATTTCCTCATGGCGCATCCGGAGCGCGTGTATAGTCGAACGCTGCTGCTCGACCGTGTGTGGGGCGCAAACGTCTACATCGAGGAGCGTACCGTGGATGTGCACGTCCGCCGCTTGCGCAAGGCACTCGAACGTAGTGGTGCCGATCGCTACATCCAGACCGTTCGGGGGGCGGGCTATCGCTTTTCGTCACGGAGTGCCGATGCCTGAGTCCTGGCGCAGGTTCCTGGTCGGCACGATCGTGCTGCTCGCCGGCGCCACACTGATCGGCTGGTACTACGGTCACGCCGACTGGGGACTGCTGCTCGGGTCGCTTGCTGCGCTGGCATGGCACATCCGCCAGTTGCTGGTCTTCGATCGCGCGCTACGCATCGGCGATTTCGAATTATTTCGCTACGGCGAGGGAATCTGGTCGCAGATATTTGCGCGATTCAGTTTCCTGAAGCAGCGCAGCCGCAAGCACAAGAGAGCCTATCGACAATTGCTCCGGGAAGTCAGGGAATCCACCAATGCAATGCCAGACGGCGGTATCGTCCTGAACCGGGAGTTCGAAATCGTGCTGTGCAACCGGGCAGCAGAGCAACTCCTGAACCTGAACCATCGCCAGGACCGTGGCCAGCGGATCGACAACCTGCTCCGCGACCCGTTGTTCGTGGAGTACCTGAACTCCGGTGTCCCGGAAGCCGGGATCGAGATTCCTTCTCCCGTGCAGGCCGGCAACTGGCTGCTCTGCCGCCTGGTCCCCTATGGTGGTGACCAGCAGTTGTTATTCGTGCGTGACATTACGGAACGGAAGCGGCTGGCGACGATGCGCCGCGAATTCGTCGCCAATGCGTCGCACGAACTCCGGTCCCCGCTGACCGTTATCAGCGGTTACCTCGATACCCTGGCAGAGGATCCGGACGTTCCAGCGGCGTGGCGTTCGCCGGTCGCGCAAATGCGTTCCCAGGCGACGCGCATGAACAACATCGTTGCCGAGTTGCTCGAATTGTCGAGATTGGAAGCGCCGGTCGGCGAGAAGGCCGACCAGCAGGTGGATGTCGGTGCATTGCTCGCGTCGACCCGGAAAGCCTTCGCAGGAAGCGCGAAGGGTCCGACGCTGAAGGTCAATTGCGAATCCCGCGCGAGAATCGTCGGCCGCCAGGCTGAAATCGAATCGGTAGTCACCAACCTGCTCAGCAATGCAATGCGCCACACACCGCCGGATGGCAGCGTCACTCTGACCTGGCGCAGCAGTGGGGACGGGGCGGAACTGGTGGTGGCGGATACCGGCGAAGGTATTGCCGAGGAACATATCCCCCGCCTGACCGAGCGATTCTTCCGGGTGGATTCGGGTCGCAGCCGCGACGGCGGCGGTATCGGCCTCGGTCTCGCCATCGTCAAGCACGCGCTCGAACGTCACGACGCCAAACTCGAAATTCACAGCCAGTTCGGAAAGGGATCGACCTTCATCTGCCATTTCCCGTCCAGTCGCCTTGCCGCTGACAAGCCGGTGCCGATCTCAAGCGGAGCCGGCACGTCGCGTTGAGCCTCCACAGGCTGCGTCCGCGCGGCGTATCCGGAAGAACCGTACTCCCTACCTGTCATGAAACTGCAACAAAACTGTCATCTGTACGCCATACTTTCTCCGTAATCTCGCCGTCACAAATTTGTCATTGAACCGTAACAGCGGCCGGCGGCGGAGACGCACCCGCCGCTGTGACCGGGAATGAGAAAAGGCCATATGAAACAGATGCTTGTGTCCTTCCGGCTGGGGTTTTTCGGCATGCTTTCGCTATTGGCACCGCTTGCGATTACGCTCGCGGAAGAGGCGCCGGCAAGCTGGACCGAGACCCTGGCAGTCAACGGCGATCTGCGCTTGCGTTACGAGATGATCCGTGAAGACGGCACCGAGGACCGGGACCGTGCGAGATTCCGCGGCCGGATCGGCATCTCGGCCGAGCTGGCCCCCGACGTACGCGTGGGTTTCGGCCTGGCGACCGGCGGAGATGACCCGGTTTCTAATAATCAGACCTTCGGTGAGGGTTTCACCACCAAGGACATCGGCGTGAACCTGGCTTACGTCGCCTGGAAATTTCATGACGACTGGTTGCTGACTGCAGGAAAAATGGAAAAGCCCTGGTTTCGCGCCGGTGGCACGACC
>DATICC010000540.1:0-15408 GCA_035457045.1 Woeseiaceae bacterium
GGCTGGCGCCGGCAAACTGACGCCAACGCAGTACCTTGCCGCACCATTGCAAGAGCGAGCAGTGCTCGCGCCAGAGACCCTGATCCGACGCTGAACACCTGCTGTGGACTTGCATTGTAGGAGCCTGCATTGCAGGCGACGCCAAGCTTAAACCCGGCGCGGCCCTGTCATCGCGTCGCGAGCACTGCTCGCGCCTACAGCCAGTAGACGAATACGTACAGCCCGAGCCAGACGACGTCGACAAAATGCCAGTACCAGGCTGTCGCCTCGAAAGCGAAGTGGCTGTTCGGCGTAAAGTGCCCCTTCATGACCCGGAGCCAGATGATCGTCAGCATGATCGCGCCGATGGTCACGTGCATGCCGTGGAAACCGGTCAGCATGAAGAACGTCGAGCCGTAAATGCCCGAGGTTAGCTTGAGATTCATCTCCTGGTAGGCGTGTACATATTCCTCGGCCTGCAGGAAAACGAAGATGAAACCCAGGATAAAAGTGGTCGCGAGAAACAGTTTCAGAATGCCGCGATGGCCGGACTGCAAAGCGTGATGCGCGATGGTTACGGTGACGCTGCTGGTCAGGAGGATTGCGGTGTTGATGAGCGGCAGGCCGAAGGGCTCCATCTTCTCGAAGTCGCCGCCGACCTCGCCCGGCCCGTTGGTGGGCCAGCTGCTCTCGAAGCCGCTCCACAGCAGGAGGTTGGTGAAGAAGTTGTTGCTGCTGCCGCCCAGCCATGGCACGGACATGTTGCGTGCATAGAACAGCGCACCGAAAAAGGCCGAGAAGAACATCACTTCGGAGAAAATGAACCAGAACATGCCCATGCGGAAGGACATGTCGACCTGCTGGTTGTACTTGCCGGACACGCTTTCGGAGATGACGTTGCCGAACCAGCCGAACAGCATGAACACCAGTACGCCCAAGCCCGCCAGCATCACCCAGAAGCCAGGTTCCGCGCCGTTCAGCCAGGTCGATACTCCGACCATGAGGAGCAACAGGGCCACGGAACCGACCACCGGCCAGTGGCTTTGCTGCGGAACGTAATAGTGATTTTCAGCTTGTGCCATGGCGGATCCGTAAGCGGTCTAGAGGGTTGAATGCATTTCGTGAGCCGTTTCGTGTGACAAATCGGCGGAGGCGTCCGAAACCCTCTCGGTATCGAAGAAGGTGTAGGACAGGGTTATGGTATCGATGTGCGCGGGCAGATCGGAATCGACGATGAAGCGTACCGGCATGTGTTTCACTTCGCCCGCGGCAAATTCCTGGGTCGTGAAACAAAAGCACTCGAGCTTCTTGAAGTACTTCGCGGCCTGCTGCGGCGCGACGCTCGGCACCGCCTGGGCGATCTTGCTGCGGTTCGCGAGGTTTTTCGCAACGAACGTTGTGTCGTAGAGCGCCCCGGGCGTGATCTCCATGCCATCGCTCCCGGCATGAAACTCCCAGGGGGCGTACGCGTTCACCGCGGTGACGAACTCCAGTTTCACCGAGCGGCCGTGGTCCGGAGCCTCGGCAACGACGGCCGCGGTCTGGTTGGTCTTGCCTCCGAGCCCGGTGATTTCGCAAAAAACGCTGTATAGCGGCGGCAGTACCAGGAAGCCGAAGCCGAACATGCCCAGGGCCATTGCGAGCAGCCGCAACGCCAGCGAGTTTGCACCCGGCATCCTGTTCTTTTCCTCGTCGGGACTCATGGCATGAACCCGCAATCAGGCTCGCAAAACGCCGAGCAGGATGAAACCCAGATAGAACAGCAGCGCAATCGCCGCGAGCATGAGCGCGGTGCGCCGGACCTGGTTGCTGCTGCCTGCGCTCACGAGAACGCGGCCCCGGCACCGACGTGAGGCGGATCGGTAAAGGTGTGGTACGGCGCAGGAGAAGGCACTGTCCACTCCAGGCCTTTCGGGTTCTCCCACACCGCGTCGCTCGCCTTGGCTCCGCGTTTTCTCACGCACTGCACGACGATGTAAACGAACAACAGTTGCGAGACACCAAATCCGATCGCACCGATGCTGGCGATGGAATTGAAATCGGTGAACTGGGTCGAGTAATCCGGGATGCGCCGCGGCATGCCGGCCAGCCCGAGAAAGTGCATCGGGAAGAAGGTGACATTGACGAAAATTGTGGACAGCCAGAAATGCACCTGCCCGAGTTTCTCGTTGTACATGTGGCCGGTCCACTTCGGCAGCCAGTAGTAAACGGCGGCCATGATGCCGAAGATCGAGCCTGGCACCAGCACGTAGTGAAAATGTGCCACGACAAAATAGGAGTCGTGATACTGGATGTCCGAGGACACCACGGCAAGCATCAGGCCCGAGAATCCGCCGATAGTGAAGAGGAACAGGAACGCGAGTGAGAACAGCATCGGCGTCTCGAAAGTCATCGCGCCTTTCCACATGGTGGCGGTCCAGTTGAAGACTTTCACACCGGTCGGTACCGCAATCAGCATCGTGGCGAACATGAAAAACAGCTGCCCGGTCAGCGGCATGCCGACCGTGAACATGTGGTGCGCCCACACGATGAAGGACAGGAACGCGATGCTGGAGGCGGCGTACACCATGGAGTCGTGGCCGAACAGCGGCTTTCGGGCAAACGTCGGGATGATCTCCGAGACCACGCCGAACGCCGGCAGGATCATGATGTAGACCTCGGGATGACCGAAGAACCAGAAAATGTGCTGGAACATCACAGGATCGCCGCCGCCCGCCGCGAGGAAAAAGCTGGTGCCGAAGAACTGGTCGGTCAGCAACATCGTCACGGCCCCTGCAAGTACCGGCATCACGGCGATCAGCAGGTAAGCCGTGATCAGCCAGGTCCAGACGAACATCGGCATCCTGAGCAGCAGCATCTCGGGCGTGCGCATGTTGATGATGGTCACGATGACGTTGATGGCGCCCATGATCGACGACAGGCCCATGAGGTGCACGGAGAAGATCAGGAACGGAAACGCATCGCCGGTCTGCAGGACCAGCGGCGGGTACATGGTCCAGCCGCCGGCCGGCGCGCCACCCGGCATGAAGAGGGTCGACATGAGGATGCTGAATGCTACAGGCAGTATCCAGAACGACCAGTTGTTCATGCGCGGCAGGGCCATGTCCGGGGCGCCGATCATCATCGGTATCATCCAGTTGGCCAGCCCGACAAACGCCGGCATCACGGCGCCGAAGACCATGATGAGCGCGTGCATCGTGGTCATCTGGTTGAACACGTTCGGCGCGACAAACTGCAGGCCGGGGGTAAACAGCTCGGAACGGATGACCAGGGCCATGGTGCCGCCGATGAAGAACATGAGGCCGCTGAACACCAGGTACATCGTGCCGATGTCCTTGTGATTGGTCGCGTACAGCCACCGCCGCCAGCCCTTGGCCGGGCCGTGATCGTCGTGAGCCTGTCCGTGTCCGTGAGCGTCTGTTACCGCACTAGCCATTTTCCGTTTCTCCGTCGGCGGCTCGCGCAGTCAGCAGCGCATCCGCCAGGTACTGAATTCAATTTGCCGATGCCAGCTTCGCCGCGGCGTTTTTTTCCGAGGCGAGCCAGGCGACGAAAGCCTCTGGCTCGACGACTTCCACCACGATCGGCATGTAGCCGTGATCCATGCCGCACAACTCGGCGCACTGGCCGCGAAAAACGCCCGTCTCGATCGCGCGGAAAAACGTTTCGTTGAAGAACCCGGGAATCGCATCTTTCTTGATCGCGAGATCCGGCACCCACCATGCGTGCAGGACGTCGTTGGAGGTCAGCAGGATTCGTACTTTCGCACCCTTCGGCACGACCAGCGGCCGGTCCACGTCGAGCAGGTAATTGTCGACCGTGAACGGATCGATTCCGGAATTCTTGCGCCTGGCATCGGCGCTTGCTCGCGCCAGCGTGCTGTAGAAAGCAACATCCTCGCCCTGGTAAGCGTAGTGCCATTTCCACTGGTAACCGGTGACGATGACCGTGAGGTCGGGCTTGCGGCTGTCTTCGAGCTTGATCAGGGTCTCGGCAGCGGGCACGGCCATCAACAGGAGAATGATGATGGGAATGACCGTCCAGATGACCTCGGCGGTCATGCTGTGGGAAAACTTTGCCGGCTCGACGCCGCGCGATTTGCGATGCCGGATGAGCGACCAGATCATGGCGCCGAAAACCACGACGGCAATGGCGCAGCACCAGTAGAAAACCTGCATGTGCAGGTCGTGGGTCTCGGCACTGAGCTCGGTCACCCCGCGCGGCATGTTGATCGCCCAGTCAGCGCTGGCACTGGCGGCGGCAAGCAGCCCGGCAGCGCCGAGACAGGTTCTTCGAATCATTGACTAATCACCCTGCGGTCTTGTGCGCCGCAATACAGTATCTTCCCGGCCGTCGAATTCCACCGGCAAGAGGTACTCGACGCAGTATCGTCGACCGCGACCGCAACGACCACTGCCAAGCTACGGCCGTCAGGGCTGAAGCGACAGGATATTCCGGGGTGGCAGTCAGGCTTCGAGAGCCTCGGATACGGGGAGCCGGCCAAAAAAAGCCTGCGAAGTGTACTGAAAGCCTTGCGGCCATGCAAACCCGGCGGAAGCTGGCGCGAGCCGAAAAGACCATGGAAAACAGTACATTATCCGAAAGCCCGGCAACGCAGGGCAGCACCGGGGCGATCAGCGCCGCCGCCTGGCTATGCTGCCCGCGTCGAAACGAAATTCGCCGGCGAGCGGCGGTGGACCGCCGCCCCAGGCGTGGCCGTAAACCAGTTCCATGGTAAGACCGAGTGGCTGGCCCGTTGCTTTGCCGGCGAGGCGTTCGCGGAATCCGCGAAACCGCGCTTTCCCGCCGAGCGCCCGTTCACGCGACAGCAGGCTGTTGCCGGCGCCCGTCCGGCGCAGATCGGCAAGCAGCCTGTCCGAGTCACGGTACTGCAGCGACAGCACATCGACATCCAGTACCGGGTCCCGCAGGCCGCTGCGCACCAGCCGGTCACCCACATCGTGCATGTCCGGGAAGCTGCGCACGCGGGTTGCCGACAACTCCTCCCCCCACGCGGCACGCAGCTCGCGAAAACTGTCCGGCCCCAGGGTCGAGAACACGAACAGGCCGTCCTTGCGTAACACCCGTGCAATCGCGGCGAAGCAAGCCGGCAGGTCGTCGATCCACGGCAGGAGCAGATTGGCGTACACGAGATCGAAGCTTCCGTCGGCGAAAGGGAGTTCGTTCGCGTCTCCCTGCACGACGATCGCCCGGGAGAGCCATCGACGTTTGCGGCGAGCGACCTTCAGCATTTCCAGGGAACCGTCGAGACCGATCACAAGCGCGCCGTGAAATCGTTTCACCAGCAGTTTGCGATCACGGCCGGTGGCCGAGCCGAGATCGAGAACGCGTCCTGCGTCGATTTGCATCGGTAACAGCCGGTCGAAGAGCCCGGCCGCCGCATGCCGGTGCACGAAATCCACTTGCCCGAATTCCCGCGCCACGCGATCGAAACGGCGCCGCACATCGCGGCGGTTCAGTGCGCCCGGAGTCTCGTTCATGGTCATTCCATTTCAGGTTGCAGGAAAGCATATGACGATTCACAGGGTGTCGCGAGACAATCCGGGCGTACCACGTCGTTTTCCCTGTGGCATGCCTCGGGTTGCGTGCGCAGGATTGCGGCATGCATGCAAACTCGCTGCGTTATGGTCTGTCGTTTGCCCGGCAGCTGCTGTTGCCGGATTCCTGCGTGTTTTGCGGTGCCGGGCTGCGGAACGAATCCATTTGCCGGCGATGCCATGACCTGTTGCCGTTGCCGGAGCGTGGTTGCGACAGATGCGCCGGGCCGATCCCGGCGGATCAGGCACCGGGGGTGCATTGCGGCCGTTGCCAGACCGATCCGCCGGCGTTCGGCAAAACCATCGCAGCGCTGAAATACGCGTTTCCGGCAGACAGCGCGCTGAAAGCGTTCAAGTTCAACGGGCAGTTGCAATACGCGCCGGCCTTCGCTTCGTTGCTGCTGCCGTTGCTCCAAAGTGAGTTCGCCGATGCAGATGCGTTGTTGCCAGTGCCGTTGCACCGATGGCGTCACGCAAAGCGCGGCTTCAACCAGGCCGCAGAACTCGCCAGGCCGCTGGCCCGAACAAGCGGCTTGCCGGTACTTGCAGCGGTGAAGCGTGTTCGCGCGACAGCATCCCAATCCGGGCTGGACGCGGCGGAGAGGCACAGGAACCTGAAAGGCGCATTCACCGTATGCAAACCCATCGCATGCCGTTACCCGGTAATAATCGATGACGTCATGACGACGGGCGAGACCTGCCGGCAGCTGTCGCAACTGTTGCTCGAGGCCGGCGCAGATTCGGTTGGGGTGCTGGTGGTCGCCCGCGCCTGACATTGATCGCGTGCTGCGCGCTGTCGCGCCGCCGGCTGGATTCGTACGTCGGGCGACCGGCTGTGAGCTTGCGCTGTAGGAGCCTGCATTGCAGGCGACGCGGAACATGAATCCGGCACGGCACCTTTTTACGCGCGGGCATCGGTGTGCGGCGACGTGGCGGTGTGCCCTTTGAGCGAATTGGAATTTTTTCTGAGCAAAAAGCGCACACCGCTACGGCGCCTTCCTTCTCAACCGAAGCCAGGTCGTACGTTTAGGTAGTACTAAAGGTGTAATGCAGCACTATGCCGATGAACACCACCATGCCGACATAGTGATTGTGCAGGAACGCGCGGAAGCAACCGGCCGGCTGGCGATCGCGTGCAAGCCACTGGTGATAGCCCATCAGAATCGCGGCCAGCACGAGCGATGCGTAGTACCAGCCGCCGAGCCCGGCCATGTTACCGATGAACATGAGGGCCACCAGCATCAGCAGTTGCAGGCCGCCGATGATGAAAAGGTCCGCGTCGCCGAACAGGATTGCGGTCGATTTGACCCCGACCTTGAGATCGTCCGCGCGATCGACCATCGCGTAGAAAGTGTCGTAGACAACGGCCCAGACCAGGGTGGTACCGAACACCAGCCAGGCAAGTTGAGACGTGGCTCCGGTTTGCGCGGCAAACGCCATCGGCACGGCCCAGCCGAATGCCGCGCCGAGCACGAATTGCGGAACGGAAACGAAGCGTTTGATGAACGGGTAAATCACGGTCAGCGCGGCGGCTATGATGGCGAGCAGCCTCGCCGGCGGATTCAGCATCGCTGCAAGACCGATCGCGATCAGTGCAAGCGCAACGAACAGGGTCAGCGCTTCCATGGGGGCAACAGCGCCGGAAGCTATCGGTCGCGTTCGGGTCCGCTCCACGTAAGGATCGAAGTTGCGGTCTGCGAAGTCGTTCAGCACGCAACCGGCCGAGCGCATGACGATGACGCCCAGCACGAACACAATGAACAGGCCGCCATCCGGATGCCCTTCACCGGCCAGCCACAGAGCCCACAGGGTCGGCCACAGCAGCAGCAGGATTCCTACCGGTTTGTCGAGGCGCATCAACTGCAGGTAATTTCTCAACTGGTTGACGATGCCTGGCGATAGCTTCAGCGCGCTGCCCCGGAATCTGTTGCCTGCTTCTGTCATCGGCTTATCTTCTACCGTTCGCGCCGTCCGGAATCAAACTTTGCCGTACTCGCCGGCATCGCCCGTCCAGCGGCGAACGATCGCAGCCGCCAGCTTTGGCGACGAGCGGGAGATACTTTCCGCGGCCTGTTGCACGGCGGGCATCAGCTGCGCGTCGCGCAGCAGGTCGGCCACCCGGTATTGCGGCAGGCCCGTTTGCCGTGTGCCGAGCAGCTCGCCGGGCCCGCGGAGTTCCAGGTCGCGCTGCGCGACGACGAAGCCGTCGTTGGTATCGCGAAGTACCGCCAGGCGGCTCCTGGCCAGGGGGCCGAGTGGTTGGCGGTACATCAGTACGCAATGACTTTGGGCGGCTCCGCGACCGACCCTGCCCCGCAGCTGGTGCAGCTGCGACAGGCCCATGCGCTCGGCATTGTCGATGATCATCAGGCTCGCGTTCGGCACGTCGACGCCGACTTCTATGACCGTCGTCGCCACCAGCACTTCAATGTCCCCGTTCTTGAAGCGCCGCATGACCCGGTCCCGTTCGTTTGCACTCATGCGCCCGTGCACGAGTCCGATTTCCAGTTTTGGCAGCGCCTCTTTCAGCATCCCGTAACTGACCTCGGCTGCCTGGTAGTCCAGTACGTCCGACTCCTCGATCAGAGGGCACACCCAGTACGCCTGGTGTCCCTCTTCACAGGCGCGTCGCACGCGTGACACGACATCGCCGCGACGGGTATCGGGCAGTGCGACTGTCTGCACGGCCTGGCGGCCAGGGGGCAATTCGTCGATGATGGAGGTGTCGAGGTCGGCATAGGCCGCCATGGCCAGGGTGCGCGGGATCGGCGTCGCCGTCATGACCAGCTGGTGCGGCTGGCCGCCGGCTGCCACTCCCTTGTTTCGCAACGCGAGGCGCTGGTGCACGCCGAAGCGGTGCTGCTCGTCGATGACGATCAGTGCGAGATTCCGGAATTCGACGCCTTCCTGGAACAACGCATGCGTGCCGATGACGAGTTCCGCGCTGCCGTCGGCAATCGCCTGAAGTGAGCGCCTGCGCTCCGATTGCTTCTGGCTGCCGCTGAGCCAGGCCGGATTGATTCCGAGCCCGGCGAACCAGGCGCTGAAGTTCTGCATGTGCTGTTCGGCAAGCAACTCCGTCGGCGCCATGACCGCGGCCTGCACACCGCTGGAGATGGCATACAGGCAGGCGATGGCTGCCACGACCGTTTTTCCGGAGCCGACGTCTCCCTGCACCAGCCGCATCATCGGATGCGGTACGCGCAGGTCGGCCGTGATTTCCCGGACGACGCGTTGCTGTGCATTGGTCAGCGCAAACGGCAGGCTCGCAATGAAAGCCGATGCAAGTTTTCTCGTGTCCACGAGCGACGGTGCCGATTCGCGCAGCGCGGCGATTCGCAGGTTGCGCAAACTGATGTAATGCGCCAACAGCTCCTCGAATGCCAGGCGCTGCTGGCAAGGGTGGCGCCCGGAGGCCATGATCTCGAGATCCGCATCGGGCGGCGGTCGATGCAGGTACGAGAGCGCATCCGTGATTGACGGCATGCCGTAACGGTCGAGTATTTCCTGCGGCAGCAGTTCCTCCGGCGGCGCTGCTTTCATGAGCGCAATGGCCTGCGCCAGCAGGTTGCGCAGGCGACCCTGCTGCACGCCTTCCGTCGCTGGGTAAATGGGCGTCAGCGCATTGCCCGTTACCGGCGGTTCTCCCGCACGCAGGATCCGGTACTCCGGATGCACCATCTCGAGGCCGAGGGCCCCGGCACGTACCTCACCGTAGCAGCTGACATTCGCACCGGTCCGAAACTGCGCCTGCTGCTGTCGGGAAAAATGGAAGAAACGCAGCGTGAGCTGGCCGCTGCCATCGCCGATCCGGACCAGCAGGCTGCGGCGGCCGCGAAAAACGATTTCCGCCAGAAGTACCTCGCCCGTGACCATCGCCCGCGTACCCGGACGCAAAGCGCCAAGCCGTGTCAGCTGCGTACGGTCCTCGTAGCGCAGCGGCAGGAGGAACAGCAAGTCCTCGACGCGATGGACCCCGAGTTTCTGCAGCCTGGCTGCGAGCGCCGGCCCGACGCCCCTGAGCCCGGTCAGGGCGTCACCGAGTTTGCTGGTCTGCACCGCGACCGCGCCGGGTCAGAGGACCAGGATGGCCTCGGCCTCGACATCCGCGCCTTTGGGCAACGAGGCAACGCCGAGTGCAGCGCGGGCCGGATAGGGTTCGCGGAAAAACTCGCTCATTACTTTGTTGACTGTCGCGAAATTACCGAGATCCGTGAGATAAACGGTCACCTTGACGACGTCGTCGATGTCGCCGCCCGAGGCTTTTGCGACAGCCTGCAAGTTCATGAACACCTGGCGTGCCCTCGCCTCGAAGTCGCCGCTGACGATCTCCATGGTAACCGGGTCCAGCGGAATCTGTCCGGAGAGAAACACGAGATTTCCACTGCGTATGCCCTGCGAGTAAGTGCCGATTGCTTTCGGCGCCTGCTTGCTGTGTACCGGGGTCTTGTTCAATTGGCTCTCCGATTCATTGGCGGTTCTGCCGGACCTGTTTCATGCGCACACGCGGGACACGCGCATCACGTTCGGCATCTTTCTGATGTTGCGAAGTATTTCCGCCAGATGCTTCCTGTCCTTTACCTGCAAGACAAAGTTGAGCACCGAGCAGTCATCCTGGCGGTCCAGCACCGACACCTGCTCGATGTTCGACTCGGAGTCGGCAATCGTCGCCGCAACCTCGGCAAGCACACCGGTCTTGTTCTCCGTGTCGACATGGATCTGGCTCGAGAAGTCGCGACTGATTTCCATCTCCCAGCTAACCGTCAGCCACTTTTCCGGTTGCTTGCGGAAGTTGATCAGGTTGCCGCAGGAATTTCTGTGTATGACGACGCCCCGGCCGGAACTCAGGTAACCCATGATTTCGTCTCCGGGTATGGGGTAGCAGCACTTCGCATAGCTGACCACCATGCCTTCGGTGCCGGCGATGACCAGGCTGGCCGCGGACACTTTTGTCTCGCTGTCTTCCTTGACACCGAGCAGGAATCGCGCGGTCAGGGGTGCGAGTCGCTCGCCCAGCCCGAGTTGTTCGAAGAGCTGCGATTCGCTCTCGAGCCCGAGCTCCTTCAGCGCCTCTTTCATGCGAACCTTGCCGACCTTCCGCAACGACGAATTCAGATCCTTCAGCGAACGATCGAGCAGGCGCTTGCCCAGGTCGATGGATTCGCTGCTGCGCATGTTCTTCATGTACTGCCGGATTGCCGAGCGCGCCTTCGCGGTCGTCACGAAGGTCACCCAGTGCGGATTCGGTTTGGCGCCCCTTGCGGTGATGATTTCCACCGTCTGGCTGTTCTGCAATGGCGTTCGCAGCGGTACGAGGTGCCGGTCGATCTTGGCCGCGACGCAGCGATTGCCGACATCGGTGTGCACTGCGTAGGCAAAGTCTACAGTCGTCGCGCCCTTCGGCAGGGGCATGATGTCGCCCTTCGGCGTGAACACGTAGATCTTGTCGGGGAAAAGATCCACCTTGACGCTCTCAAGGAACTCTTCCGAGCTACCCGATTCCTGGATCTCGACCAGGTGCGCGAGCCATTCGCGCGCACGGCGTTGCGGTGTTGCGGTGGTCTTGTCCTCGGCTTTGTATTGCCAGTGTGCCGCCACGCCCGACTCGGCGACGCGATCCATGTCGCGGGTGCGTATCTGCACTTCGAGCGGCATACCGTTCGGGCCGAACAGGGTCGTATGCAGCGACTGGTAACCGTTGACGCGGGGAATGGCGATGTAGTCCTTGAAGCGGCCGGGCATCGGCTTGTACAGGCCGTGCACGAGGCCAAGCATCCGGTAGCAGGTCATGACATCGGCCACGATGATGCGACAACCGAAGACATCGACGATGTCCGCCAGCGGCCGCTTCTTTTCGTTCATCTTCTTGTAAATGCTGTAGAGGTGCTTTTCCCTGCCGATGACCTCGCCCTCGATGCCCTCGGCGACCATGGCTTTGCGGATCATGTCGGTAATCTTCTTGATGTACTGGCGCTGGCTGCCTTTGCTCCTCTTCAGCGCCCGCTCGAGCACGGCGTAGCGATTCGGGTACAGGTGGCGGAAACCGAGATCCTCGAGACCCACCTTGAGGTGATTGATGCCGAGCCGGTTGGCGATCGGCGCGTAGATCTCGAGTGTTTCCCGGGCGATTCGCACCCGCTTCTCGCGCGGCATGGCGCCCAGGGTTTCCATGTTGTGCAGCCGGTCCGCGAGCTTGACGAGGATGACGCGGATATCCTCGATCATCGCCAGCATCATCTTGCGAAAGCTCTCGGCCTGCGCTTCTGCCCGGCTGTGAAACTGCATCTGGTCCAGTTTGCTGACGCCGTCGACCAGCGCGGCGATTTCGCTGCCGAACTCTTTTTCGAGCTGTGCCATCGGCGTTGCGGTGTCCTCGATGACATCGTGCAGGACGGCGGCGGCAATTGCCTGCGCGTCCATGTGCATGTCGGCGAGCGTCTGTGCGACGGCCACGGGGTGGGAAATGTAGGGCTCGCCCGTGCGGCGGGTCTGGCCCTGGTGGGCAGCGGCGCCGAACTCGTACGCTTTCACGACGAGTTCGATCTGTTCCTTCGGCAGGTAGGACTCGAGCGTGTCGAGAAGGCGCCGCAGTCCCCAGTCACGCCACGATGACGCGCCGGGCAATTTCGAGAGCAGGGTGGCGGCGTAGTCCATTTCGATCATTCGATCATATGCGATCTGCCGGCGCCAGAAGCCGCTTGTCAGTGGCGGTTAGTCGCCTATCGATATGCCTCGCAGCGGGATCAGGTCGTCGATGAGGTCCGGCTGCATGAACTCTTCCGGGGCAGGCTGCTCGACCTCGTCCAGGATGGCGGGTGTTACATGGCCGGCTGCAATCTCGCGTAATGCCACGACGGTCGGTTTGTCGTTCTCACGCTCTACCAGTACGTCGGCGCCATGAGCGATACGGCGGGCTCGTTTCGCGGCAACCAGCACCATTTCAAAAATATTGTCGATATTGTCGAGACAGTCCTCGACGGTAATTCTTGCCATTGACCTGGAACTCCAATCGTGGCCTTAGCAGCCTGTCGGACTTGGGACTGATCTACTGCGACGGCAGGAAATCGGCGCATTTTGCCGATCATTTTCGTCAAATAGATTCACTATTCTCCTCAAACGATCGGCAAAATGCCCTCGATTTCCCACCGGTCTCGTGACGATCGCCTAAGTCCGACAGGCAGCCCGGGCCGGTATGCAAACGGGCCGGCCAGTCTAATTCAGAACGGTGGGTGGATGGAAGGGAGGGCTCAAACCCGGGCGCTCAGGCCAGGATGGCCGAAACCCTGCCCCGCAGCTGCGGATTGCTGGTCCTGTTGGCGTCGCGGCCGCCCTCGAATATGGATTCCAGTTCGTCGATGGCCGTTTCCAGGTCGTCATTGATGATCACAAAGTCGAATTCGCCCCAGTGGGACATGTCACTCAAAGCGTCCCGCAGGCGCCTGTTGATCACCTCTTCGCTGTCTGTGCGCCGGCCCCGCAGCCTACGCTCCAGTTCAGCCGCAGACGGCGGCAGGATGAAGATGTCGACGGATTCCGGCATCGATTCCCGGACCTGGCGCGCGCCCTGCCAGTCGATCTCGAGTATGACGTGGTGTCCCTCGCCCAGCAGCCGCTCGACCTGGGAGCGGCTGGTGCCATAGCGGTTGTCGAACACCATGGCGGACTCCAGCATCTCGCCGGCGTTACGAAGCCTGAGAAACTCCGGCTCGCTGACGAAGAAGTAGTCGCGGCCGGGCACTTCCGTTTCGCGCGGTTTGCGCGTCGTATAAGAAACCGAGAAGCGCAGCTCCGGATTGCGTTTGACCAGGGCTTTGACGAGCGTGGTCTTGCCGGCGCCGGAGGGCGCGGCAATAACGAAAAGTCGGGCCGGGTTCTCGCTCTGCGAATTCAAGACGGTGTCATTCTATGTTTTGAACCTGTTCGCGCATTTGCTCGATCAGCACTTTCAGGTCAACGGCAGCGCGGGTGGTCTCCGCATCCGCCGACTTCGATGCCAGGGTGTTGGCTTCACGATTGAGTTCCTGCATGAGGAAATCGAGGCGGCGGCCGACCGGTTGCTGGCTTGCCAACGCTTGCCGGATTTCACTCACATGACTTTCGAGGCGGTCGAGTTCCTCGTCAATATCCATTTTCTGCGCAATCAGGGCCAGTTCGGTTTCGAGACGCGCCGGATCGGCGACGACATCCAGCCTGTCGATACGTTCCTTCTGCCTGCTGTGTGCGGCGTCCAGGACCGCGGGCAGTCGTGCCTTGATACTGGCAACAATGGACATGAGCTCGCGGCATCGCCCATCCAGCAATTCGGCAATGCGTGCGCCCTCGCTCCTGCGCATCTCCGCCAGCGATGCGACGGTCGCTGCAAGCAGCCTGGAGGCGGAATCGAAAAGCGGCCCGGCGTCGATCTCCTGGTCCTCGATGACACCCGGCCAGCGCAATACGTCGAAAGGATTGATCGGCGCTGCATCGTTTCCGAGCATGACACCGATCTCCGCGGCACGCCGGCACAGCTGTTGTACAAGTTCGGCGTTGATACGAACCTCGCCGCCGGCACCGGCCCGGCGCTTCAGGTGCAGGCTGCAATCGACCTTGCCACGGGCAAGGCTCGCGGCAAGTTGTTGGCGAAGTTCGGACTCCTTGCTTCGCAGTTCCTCCGGCAGGCGGAACTGCAGGTCGAGGTATCTGTGGTTGACAGAGCGAATCTCGCAGGTGAGCGTGCCGATTCCTGACTCCGCTGCCTGTCTCGCAAAGCCTGTCATACTGTGTAACATGAGGTCCCCTGATTTGCCGGCGGTCGAAAGTTGTCCGGAATGCCGGTCCGAGCCGCCGCGATTCATCCGGTTGCCGGTTGCGCAGATCAAATCACAGATTCCGGGGCAACCCGGCGGCATAATTCGACGGTTTTGCGGCCCCGGCAATTCTGAGCAATTTTGCTAACAATGTATACGAGGCGGCAGGGATCCACCGGGCAGACATCATCGGGCACCTGGCGAAAACAAACAGAAACAGCAGATGCAAATCGAATACGCAAAAGTATCAGCTCTTGGTGACCGCCAGGACAACCAGGATCGTGCCGCGGTAATCGTTGCTGAAGATGCGGCACTCATGCTGGTGTTCGATGGCATGGGCGGTCATTCCGACGGCGCCAGGGCGGCAGAGACGGGTCTGAAAATCGTGCAGGACATGTTCATGGCCACGCCGTTGCCCGTGTTCGATCCGCTGGGATTCCTGTATACGGCGCTGGCACGCGCGCACGATGAAGTGGTGAAAATCGGCGCGGAACTCGCGGTCGATTTTCGCCCGCGCGCAACCTGCGCCGTGTGCCTGGTGCAGGAAGGCGGTTCGTTCTGGGCGCATATAGGCGACAGCCGCATCTATCATATGCGTGCAGGCAAGCTCGTATCCCGCTCCCGTGACCACAGTCACGTGGAGGTGCTGATTCAGGAAGGCGCGATTTCCGAGGAAGAGGCCCTGGGGCACCCGATGCGTAATTTCGTCGAGTGTTGCATCGGCGGAGACGCGCCGGTGCCGGACATGAGCATTACACGAAAAAAGCCGCTGATTCCCGGCGATGTGCTGCTGGCATGCACTGACGGCCTGTGGTCCGGAATCAGCGATGACGAGATGGCGGAAATGGCGACCAGACCGGCGAGCAGCCTGACCGAGAATCTCAAGGCTTTGAGCCTCAAGGCGCTGACCAACAATTCGCCGCACAGCGACAACACCACCGGTACCGCGTTACTCTGGATAAGCGAGTAGGGCAGACGCAGGAAAAGGTGCCGGGTTTATTTGGCGACTGAGCAAGGCACGGCAGCCGGCGGTAGGCCTGTGACGGGATGGCTCCCTGCGGTCCGCTTAATTCCCGTCACAGGCC
>DATICC010000541.1:0-7643 GCA_035457045.1 Woeseiaceae bacterium
GGAATCGAGCCGCACCGCGCTGGAGGCGACCGAAGCCGGATTCGAAGTGGGTACACGCACGATCGTCGACGTGCTGAATTCCCAGTTCGCCGTTTACGCCGCCATAACCAACTACTATCGTAGCCGCTATTTGTACATCGGCAACGTGCTGCGACTCAAACAGGCCGCAGGCACACTGCAGGTGCAGGATCTCGAAGACATCGACCGCTGGCTGAGCGAGCGCAAACCACCGGAACAGGCGATCAGCGAGGAAGAAGCCGCGGCCAAGCCGGGCGGCTGAGATCCGGCAGGTGAATCAGGTGCGAATCAGCGCCCGATTCCCTTCATCAACGGCTGAAGCAGCAGCAGAAACCTGTCCAGCGCGCCGCGGTTCTGGCGCACGATTTCGCGACCCTTGTCGCCGATGGATCTTGCGGTTTCCCGATCATCGAAGAGTTGCTGCAGGGTGGCTGCCAGCTCGATTTCATTGCGTACCAGCAGGGACGCCCCCAGGCTGGAGAACATCTCGGCGATATCTTCCGTGTTGAACAGGTATGGCCCGGTCACGATCGGTTTTCCCAGTGCCGCCGGCTCGAGCAGATTGTGCCCGCCGACAGGCACGAGCGTGCCTCCGACGAAGGCGATGTCACTTGCAGCGTAAAACAGCGGAACCTCGCCCATGGTGTCTCCCAGAAAGACTTCCGTGTCTGGCGCGCAGGGGGCGCCCTGGGTGCGGGCGACGTATTTTATGCCGCGACGATTCAGGTTTGCGGCCACGCCGTTGAAGCGCTCCGGATGGCGCGGTACCAGTATCAGCAAGGCCTTGGGCAGGGCTTGCCTCAATCGGGCATGCGCATCGAGCAACTGATCCTCTTCGCCGTCGTGGGTGCTTGCCGCAATCCATACCGGCCGGTTGCCGAACTCCCTGGATCGAAGTTCCGCACCCTGCACCGGAAGATCCGCCGGCAATTCGATGTCGAACTTGATATTGCCCGTTACCGAAGTCCGCTCCGGACTTGCCCCGAGCGAGCGAAATCGCTCCGCGTCCGCCTCGCTTTGTGCGGCAATGACGATGCCGAAGGAGAGGGTCTCGCGAAACAGGGGCAGCCAGCGCCGGTACTTGCCCACCGATTTCGGGGATATTCGCGCACTCACGAGTACTAGGGGGATATTCCGCTTGCCGCAGGCGTAATACAGATTCGGCCAGATCTCGGTTTCCATGATCAGCGCCATGCCCGGCTTGACCGCAGCAAAGAAGCGATTGACGGCGAATGGCGCCTCATAGGGAATATATGAATGCGCAACGCTGTCGCCAAACAGCGCCTGTGCCCGGGCAGCGCCGGTTGGGGTTACGGTGGTAATCACCATTTGCCGCTCCGGAAAACGTGCAAGCAGCTGCCGAACCAATGGCGCCGTTGCCTGCACTTCGCCGACCGATACCGCATGCAACCAGATCGAGCCATGCGGCAGCTGCGGGTATCCAAACCCGAAGCGCTGGCCGAAACGATCCCAATAGGCTCTTTCCGCAATGCCGCGGAACAACCAGTACATCGCGTAGACAGGCGCGAGCAGGTAACTCAGGATGACGTAGGCCAGGCGCATGAAATCGCTATCGCTGCTATCACGGCCAGCGATACTACTACAGCGTCAGTTGCGCCGTTCTGCCAGGAGAATCAATACCGGGCGGCTATCCGCATTTCGATTCGCCGCAGCTGAGGCAGGTCATGCACCCGTCCATTACGATGACGGCCGCCGTACTGCACTTGGAGCAAAGCTGTGCACCTTCCGGATAGCTGCTTTTCGAGAATGCATCCTGCTGGCGATGGCTGGCCTCGAACTCCTCGCGTTTTTCCTTGATCAGTTTTTGCTGCCCTTCGTCCAGTTTGGGTTTGGCCAGCAGTCCAATCGCGATCAGGTGCTTTTCCACGATATAGCCAAGCTCTGCGATGATCGACGGCATGAATTTTCCACCGGGTTTCCAGTAGCCACCGCGCGGGTCGAATACCGCCTTTAGCTCGTCGACAAGGAACGTGACGTCGCCGCCCTTGCGGAATACTGCGGAAATGATGCGCGTGAGCGCCACGATCCATTGGTAGTGGTCGAGATTCTTGGAATTGATGAAGATCTCGAAGGGCCGGCGCTTTTCATGCTCGGTTCCCTCGTTCAGCACGATGTCATTGATCGTCACGTACATTGCGTGATCCGACACGGGCGTCTTGACCTTGTATGTCGACCCGATGAGCATTTCCGGCCGCTCGAGCTTCTCGTGCATGCGGATGACTTCCGCACGTGTGCCGGTCGAAGCTTCACGCCGGTACTCGGGCTTCTTGTTGCTGTCCGCCTTGCTTTCCGACCTGACCTCGGCTTTGGCCTCGATCTTCGCGTCCGCCTGCTTCACCGCATAGCCGACGATCTTCTTGTCAATCTTCTTGCTGCTCATATCGCTTTTTCCCGAACCATGTCCCGTTGCGCAGCGCGCCGTCAGAACTTGCCGTAATATCCTTCCTTCAATGCATCGAACAAATTGGCGGCTGTATGCACCTCGCCGTCGTACTCGATTTCCTCGTCGCCCTTCAGCTCGACTTCGGTGCCATCCTCCAGCTTGAACGTGTAAACCGTGTTCTTCAGGTCCTGTTCCTTTACCAGTACGCCCTGGAACGCCTCCGGATTGAAGCGAAACGTGGTGCAGCCTTTCAGGCCCTGCTCGTACGCGTACAGGTAGATATTCTTGAAGTCCTCGTACGGGTAATCCGTCGGCACATTGGCAGTCTTCGAAATCGATGAATCGATCCATTTCTGCGCGGCGGCCTGAATATCGACGTGTTCTTCCGGCGTGATGTCCTCGGCGGTGACGAAGTAATCCGGCAGACGGCTGTCGCTGCCAACTTCGGCTTCGCCGCCACCTGGCATCGCCTTCGGGTTGACCAGTTCACGATAGGCCAGCAGCTCGAAGGAGAATACGCTGACCTTCTCCTTGGACTTCTTGCCCTGGCGAATCACATTCCTGAAATAATGGTGGGCGAAACTCGGTTCGATCCCGTTGCTTGCGTTGTTCGCGAGTGACAGCGAGATCGTACCGGTCGGCGCTATCGAACTGTGGTGTGTGAAGCGCGCACCCACCTCGGCCAGCTCGTTCACCAGATCCGGCGCAACTTCTGCCAGGCGCTGCATATACCGGCTGTAACGACTGTGCAAAATGCGGCCTGGCACCCTGTCGCCTGGCTGGTAGCCGTCGGCCGCCATCTCCGGGCGCTTGGCCAGCATCGCCTGCGTGACCTCGAATTGCTCGGTCATTATGGGTGCCGGACCTTTCTCCCTCGAGAGTTCCAGTCCCGCTTCCCAACCCGCCAGCGCCAGCTGCTTGGACACCTCTTCGGTGAATGCCACCGCCCGATCATCGCCGTACTTCATGCGCAACATGGTAATTGCCGACCCGAGGCCGAGGAATCCCATGCCGTGCCTTCGCTTGCGATGAATCTCCTCGCGCTGGCGCGCCAGCGGTAATCCATTGATCTCCACAACGTTGTCGAGCATGCGCGTGAAAATCCGTACAACCTTGCGGAACTCCTCCCACTCGAAGCGCGCTTGCGACGTAAACGGGTCGACCACGAACTTGGTCAGGTTTACCGAGCCGAGCAGGCAGGAACCGTATGGCGGTAACGGCTGCTCGCCACAGGGATTCGTCGCGCGGATGTTTTCGACGAACCAGTTGTTGTTCATCTCGTTGACCTTGTCGATCAACACGAAGCCAGGCTCCGCAAAATCGTAGGTCGACGCCATGATCACGTCCCAGACACGGCGAGCAGGCAAGGTCTTGTAAATCTTGCATGCGACGAGACCCTCGGCATTGCGCACGTAATTCTGCGGTTCCGGCCACTCCCGCCAGATGAACTGGCTGGTATCGTCGACATCGTGCCGGTCCTGCTCGACTTCCCTGGCCGTTACCGGAAACGCAAGCTGCCAGTTCGCACCCGAGGTCACAGCCTTCATGAATTCGTCGGTTATGAGCAACGACAGGTTGAATTGCCGCAGGCGTCCGTCCTCGCGCTTGGCGCGAATGAAATCCAGGACGTCCGGATGGCCGACATCGAAGGTCCCCATCTGCGCGCCACGGCGCCCGCCAGCCGACGAGACGGTAAAGCACATCTTGTCGTAAATATCCATGAAGGACAGCGGACCCGAGGTGTAGGCGCCGGCGCCGGTCACGTAGGCGCCCTTTGGCCGCAGGGTCGAAAACTCGTAACCGATACCGCAACCGGCTTTCAGCGTGAGCCCGGCTTCGTGCACCTTGTTAAGGATATTGTCCATCGAATCGGCCACGGTACCGGATACCGTGCAATTGATCGTGGACGTTGCCGGCTTGTGCTCCTGGGCCCCCGCATTCGAGATGATGCGGCCGGCCGGGATCGCCCCTCGGCGCAGTGCCCAGAGAAACTCCTCGAAGCACTTCTCCCGCAGCGGCTCGGCCTCCACGTCGGCCAGCGACCGGGCCACACGCCGGTACGTGTCGTCGACTTCGTTGTCGATGGCGCGCCCGTCCTTGGCTACCAGGCGGTACTTGGCATCCCAGATGTCTATGGATGCTGGCTGAAAGGCTATGTCGGCTGCGGTACTGGCTTCAATACTGACTGCGGACTTCATGTGGTCCCTGACTCCCCTTCTGTCACCGCGGAGGCCCCAAGCAATTCGACCGGAAATCTTTTATCCGGGCGAAAAGTTCTCCGCTCACCGCTATGTTTGGTCCAAGCGACGAGTGCCACAACTGGCTACTTTGTTCGAAATTGCTGGCACTAGATGTTGTGCCAACCAAGGCACAAGATTATGCCCGCGGTCCGCGACTGTCAAGGTCTTGCAGGATTTTTTTCGGTGCGCTTTTCCCTTTGAATTACAATACTTTATAAAACATAGCGCACTAAGTTCTTTAAAATCCTGCAGAAAAAAATGACACTTTCGTGAAAATAAATTCCTACAACATCTAGTGGCTTCGAATGCAGTCATTGCCGGCCGTATCCAGCCGGGAAACTGTGCGCTCCCCACCCGTTTTGCTGCTCTTGAAAAGGCATCGTCCGACCCTATTTTGAGGTGCATACGAATACCTGCTGCCAATCCGGCAGCAATGTTTTTTCAGGAGTATCGGCATGCACATTACAAGATTTGAGCCCTGGAGCCTCATGAATCTGCTGCAAAGGGACTTCGAGCAGCTGGCGGGACGGCGCTTCGCGCTTTCCAACACGGATGATAACGGCAACACCGTCGCAGACTATGTTCCGGCCGTGGACGTGGTCGAAGAAAACGATCGATTCATCCTGCGCGCGGACTTGCCGGGCGTCGATCCGAAAGACATCACGATCAGCATGGAAAATGGTGCGCTGAGTCTCGCTGGTGAGCGGCACTCCGAGAAAAAGGAGAACGCCAACGGCCTGCATCGAATCGAACGATTGAGCGGCAAGTTCTACCGTCGATTCAGCCTGCCCGAATCCGCGGACGCAGAAAACATCACTGCCAAATCCGCAAACGGCATACTCGAGGTCGCGATTCCGAAGAAGCCCATCCTGCAGTCACGACGCATCACTGTCGAGGCCTCCTGATCGGTACAGACCAGCGGCCGCGATCGGTCCGAAGGAACTTTTGCCCCGCAACCGGTGTCTCCGGCTTGCGGGGCAATTCGTCCGCAGGCCGCCATTCACTGCATATTCAGTGACAGCGGAGTAAGCTAATGGCGCATCCGGAGCATATGCACGAGGTCGACCCCACGATGAGCACACGATTACGGTTTCTACTGACTGTCATTTTGCTGCTGCCGGCAGGCATAGGCTGGACGGCACTACCTGACAGCGTCGATGGGCAGCCGCTGCCCAGCCTTGCGCCCCTCGTCAGGCAGGTTGCACCGGCCGTGGTCAACATCCGCGTCAGTCAGACCTTGAACCAACGCTCGCCGTACGGCGATGAAATGTTCCGCCGATTCTTCGGCTTGCCGGATATGCCCGGCGGTTCCCAGGAGATCGCCAGCGCCGGCTCCGGTGTTATCGTCGATGGCGAGAACGGCTACATACTGACCAATCATCATGTGGTCGAGAACGCGAACGAGATTCAGATTTCGCTTTTGAACGGGCAAACGCTCGATGCGGAAATCGTCGGTTCGGATGCAGCAACGGACATCGCCCTTATCAAGGTCGATCCGAAAGGGCTGGTGGACCTGCCTATCGGCGACTCCGACGAGGTCGAGGTCGGTGATTTCGTCATCGCCATCGGCAATCCATTCGGCCTGGGCCACACCGTGACCTCCGGCATCGTCAGCGCGCTCGGTCGGACCGGCATCAATCGCAACGGCTACGAAGATTTCATTCAGACCGATGCGTCGATAAACCCGGGTAATTCCGGCGGCGCGCTGGTCAACATGAAGGGCGAGCTGATCGGTATCAACTCGGCGATCATCAGTCGAACCGGCGGCAACGTGGGTATCGGATTCGCCGTGCCCTCCGCGATCGCCCGTTCCATCATGCGCCAGATACTCGACTTCGGCGAGGTTCGCCGTGGCCTCCTTGGCGTTTCCATTCAGACGATCGACAAGGAAAGCGCCGAAGCGCTGGGCGCCGAGGTCGAGACCGGAGCGCTGGTGTCCGCGATCGAACCCGGATCGGCCGCGGAAAAGGCTGGCTTGCACGTCGATGACATCATCACCAAGGTCAATGACAAGAAGATAAATGACAGCCGCGAGCTGGCCAACGCTATCGGCCTGAAAGGCTCCGGCGAGGAAGTGGAGATCGAATTCGTGCGTGGCGGAAAGTCGCGGTCCGTAACTGCCGTACTCGGCCAACAGACAGTCTCACAAATCGCCGGCGCCGATATACATCCCGGACTTACGGGCGCGCAGTTCGCGGCCACGTCGACCGCCAGCAGCGGCGGCATAGACGTGACGGAGGTTGAACCCGGCAGCCCGGCGGCGCAACGAGGGCTTCGTGCCGGCGATGTCATCACTGCAGTCAACCGGCAACCTGTGCAGAACCTCCAGCAACTTCGTGCCATAGCGGACGCGAACCAGATACTGTTTTTGCTGGTGCGTCGCGGCGACCGCGTCCTCATGCTGCAGATCCGCTAGTCGCAAGCTGTCAGCCGGGCGCGACATAATCCGCGCCCGGCATAATTTCATTCCTGCATTACTGTGCGAGCCAGTGCCTGCACGCCTGTCAGTGCGACGGCATCCCTGCCCTTGCGGCGTCGGGGACATCGCATTATTGTCGTCTGCATGTCCGTGATCCGGAATTTGCAGCAAGCCGTGTCAGCTTCCCTTTGCCAACGCTCGTTCATCGTGCTCTTTGTCGCCCTGTTTTCCGGGTACGCGACAGTTTCAGCAGCGGACGCCGGGGATCGCCTGGAGCGGCAGCGCGCCTCCTTTGTCGAGGCCTTTCCAGCAGCCGAACTCGGTGACTGGGGTCCCGTCGAAGAGCGGCAGGACTTACTGTCAGACTACATACTCTGGCCGGACCTGCGCGCCGCCTGGCTCAAGGCCAGGCTCAAACAGGACCCTATGGATGCTGCCACGGAAAGCGAAGTACTCGGGTTCCTCTCGGCAAACGGATCACTGAGGCTGACCAGGGATTTGCGTTACAGCTACGCCCTGAAACTCGCATCTATGGGCCGGCTTTCAGACTACCTGTCCCTTT
>DATICC010000542.1:0-2161 GCA_035457045.1 Woeseiaceae bacterium
TCCGTCTCGGTAACGACCAGGTCCTGGGCAACGTCGACCAGCCTGCGCGTCAGGTAGCCGGAGTTGGCGGTCTTCAGCGCGGTGTCCGCGAGGCCCTTGCGGGCGCCGTGGGTCGATATGAAGTACTGCAATACGTCCAGGCCTTCTCGGAAGTTGGCAGTGATCGGCGTTTCGATGATCGAACCGTCCGGCTTGGCCATCAGGCCTCGCATGCCGGCGAGCTGCCGGATCTGTGCTGCAGAACCGCGGGCGCCGGAGTCCGCCATCATGTAAATGGAGTTGAAGGATTCCTGCGCCACCTGCTTGCCGGTCGAGTCCTTGACCATCTCGGTGCCGAGCTTGTCCATCATGGCCTTGGCGACCTGGTCGTTGGTACGCGACCAGATATCGACAACCTTGTTGTAGCGCTCGCCGTCGGTTACCAGGCCGGATGCAAACTGGTCCTGGATCTCTTTGACTTCCGATTCGGCCACGGCAAGGATCGATTCCTTGGATTCGGGCACGACCATGTCGTTGACGCCGATGGAAATGCCCGCAATCGTGGCAAACCGGAAGCCCGTGTACATCAGGCGGTCGGCGAATACGACGGTCGTTTTCAGGCCGAGGTTGCGATAACAGGCATTGATCACGCTCGAGATGGCCTTTTTGCTCATGTCGCGGTTTATGAGGTCGAAACTCAGGCCCGGCGGCAACAAGGTCGACAGCAACGCGCGGCCGACGGTTGTATCCACCAGCTTGACGATCGTCGCCTTGTCGTCGGTGCCTTGCGGATCGCGCAAAGGCACGCGCACCCGGACCTTGGCCTGCAGCTCGACATGACCGCCTTCGTAGGCGCGCCTTGCTTCGTCGACGTCCGCGAAGATCATGCCTTCGCCCTTGCCGTTGACCTTCTTGCGTGTCATGTAATACAGGCCGAGCACCACGTCCTGTGACGGCACGATGATCGGTTCGCCGTTGGCCGGTGACAGGATGTTGTTCGATGCCATCATCAGGGCGCGCGTTTCGAGCTGCGCTTCGATCGACAGCGGCACGTGCACCGCCATCTGGTCGCCATCGAAGTCGGCATTGAACGCCGTGCACACCAGCGGATGCAGCTGGATGGCCTTGCCCTCGACCAGCACCGGCTCGAACGCCTGGATGCCGAGGCGATGCAGTGTCGGCGCACGGTTCAGCATCACGGGATGTTCACGAATGACTTCCTCGAGAATATCCCAGACTTCCGCGCCTTCGCGCTCGACCAGGCGCTTGGCGGCCTTGATCGTCGTCGCCTCGCCGCGCAATTGCAGCTTCGAGAAGATGAACGGCTTGAAGAGCTCGAGCGCCATTTTCTTCGGCAGGCCGCACTGGTGCAGTCTCAGAGTAGGACCTACTACAATCACCGAGCGACCGGAATAGTCGACTCTCTTGCCCAACAGGTTCTGGCGGAACCGGCCCTGCTTGCCCTTGATCATGTCGGCCAGCGATTTCAGCGGCCGCTTGTTCGTGCCGGTGATCGCACGGCCGCGACGGCCGTTGTCCAGCAGTGCATCGACCGACTCCTGCAGCATGCGCTTTTCGTTGCGCACGATGATATCCGGCGCATTGAGCTCGAGCAGGCGCCGCAGGCGGTTGTTGCGATTGATGACGCGACGGTACAGGTCGTTCAGGTCCGAGGTCGCAAATCGGCCGCCATCCAGCGGCACCAGCGGACGCAGGTCCGGCGGCAGCACCGGCAGGACGGTCATTACCATCCACTCGGGCCGGTTACCGGACTCGATGAACGACTCCAGCAGCTTCAACCGTTTCGACAGGCGCTTGATCTTGGTTTCGGAGCGGGTGCCGTTGATTTCCTCGCGTACCTGCAGCACTTCGCGCTGCAGGTCGATGGTCGAGAGCATCTCGCGCACCGCCTCCGCGCCCATGCGCGCATCGAACTCGTCTCCATATTGTTCGATGGCTTCCAGGTACATTTCGTCGGTCATGAGCTGGCCGCGTTCCAGCGGCGTCATGCCGGGTTCGACGACCACGAAAGCCTCGAAATACAGCACGCGCTCGATTTCCCGCAGGGTCATGTCGAGCATGAGGCCGATTCGTGACGGCAGTGACTTCAGGAACCAGATATGCGCGACCGGGCTCGCCAGATCGATGTGCGCCATGCGTTCCCGCCGCACCTTGGTCTGGG
>DATICC010000543.1:0-3312 GCA_035457045.1 Woeseiaceae bacterium
ACCCAGCAAAGCAGCCTGTTCCTGTTCGAGGAATGGGGTCTGAGCGAGACCTGGACGCTGCAAGGCAGTGCGCGGGTCGAGCGGCAGACGATCGACTCGCCGTCGCAGCCTTCCTACAGCGACACGGCCTGGGGCGGGTCCGTGGGTGCAATCTGGGGCTTGAGCGATACCTATACGCTGTCTGCCAATCTCGCGCTCACTGAAAGGCACCCGAACTCCACCGAGCTGTTCGCCGACGGCGCACACCTGGCCGTCGGTCGCGTGGAGCGCGGCTCGGTGATACTCGGCAGCGGTTTTCTCGGCAATGAGTTTTCCACCAACATCGATGTTACGTTGCGCGGCGGCGGTGAACGCGTCGAGTTCGATGTTACCGGGTTCATCAACAACGTCGACGATTACATCCTGCTGTCACCCACCGGGGCCGTCGAAGACGAGCTGCCTGTGTTCAATTACGGTGCGACGGATGTCGAAATGTACGGCATCGAAGCCGAAACCCGCATCGAATTGATGGAATCGGCAGCCGGCCACCTGCACGCCAGGGTATTCGGCGATTTCGTTCATGCCGAGGAAAAGGATTCGGGTGCATACCTGCCGCGCATTCCGCCATTACGTTACGGCATTGGCCTGCACTACACGATTCTTGCGTTCGAGGCAGCCATCGACGCCACCTTCCATGACGACCAGCTGCAGACCGCCGCGAATGAATTGAAGACGGAAAGCTACACATTGGTGAACGCTGAATTGTCGTATGCGCTCGGCGAACCGAGCCTGTTTCTGTTCATGCGCGGCAGCAACCTCACCGACGAGGAGGCGAGGCAGCATACATCGCCGCTCAAGGACACTTTCCCGATGCCGGCGCGATCGTTGAAACTTGGCATCCGTTACGATTTCTGAGCGGGCCGCAGCCCAGGCCCGGCCCTTCGGCCCCGGATTCGGACGGCGATCACCGGGCCGCCGGAGATCAGCCAGCGGCCCGGCGAAGAGCAGAAATACTGCAAGAGTTCACGATGTTCGATGCGAAGAGGCGGCCCGGATGGCGCGGACAGGCGAACGGTTCCGTCTACGGCATAGGCAAGCAAAAGATCGTCATCCACGTGCAGCACATTGCCGTCACCCAGCACCTTGACTGCCGCCGTACAGTGATGGCGTTGGCACATCACATTGAAATCACGGATCGGCCCGTCGTGCAATGTGGCGACCGTGCCGACATCTCCGGGAAATCGCGCCAGTGCGAATCGTTCATGCAATACATCGGCCCGGCCGTCACCATGGGTCAGTGTCATCCCGCGACCTTCCAGCAGGACCAGGGTCCGGTCGCAATCGTCGAAGCGGGAGAACGGGCCGTCACTGTCCACTCCCGCAATGCTCAGCCGCCATGCGAAGTCCCCGGATCCGGGTAGGGGTTCCGACAACAAAAGCAGCGTCTTGCCGCGGCCGTTACGCCATGGAACTTCCTGGTAGCTTTTCGGTTGATGAATCTGAAATTGGTTCACGACTACAATATAAACTGTAGGAGCCTGCATTGCAGGCGACACGATCGCAGCGCCTGCGATCCATCTTGCTGCAATGAAACTGACTGGAGTACCTTGAGGCATGACAATCAGCCTGAACCACACCATTGTCGTCGCCCGCAACAAGGTCCGGTCGGCGACGTTCCTGACCGAAATACTGGGCCTGCCGCCGCACCGGATGATGGGGCATTTCGCCGTCGTACAGGTAGACGATACCTCACTCGATTTCGTCGAAACCGATGCCGAAATCGCCTCACGCCACTTTGCCTTCCTGGTCAGCGAAGAAGAATTCGATAAGATCTTTGAACGAATCAGGCAACGCGGCATGCCATACTGGGCCGATCCCTTTCACAGGGAGCCAGGTCGGATCAACCACTGGGACGACGGTCGAGGGCTTTATTTTGACGACCCGAACGGCCACTTGCTGGAAATCTTAACGCGGCCGTATGGCAGCGCAGGGCCGAACGCGAAACATCCCAACCCACTACTGCCGCAGAAGCGGTAAAATCTACTGCAAGAGGTGATTCGGAACGACAGGAGCAAATCATGGCCACGGGGTGGGCCCGCGACGGGGCAGTGCAGGACCAGATCGACGCAAGCGTCGATGACGCGGTCAAACGCGCACGCAGTCAATTGCCGACCGGCGAGAGCCTCAGCCATTGCGAGAATTGCGGTGCGGAACTCCCGCTGGCGCGCCGCGAGGCCATCCCCGGGGTACGCCGTTGCGTCAAATGCCAGGCGTTGCTCGATGAAGACCGTACGTCGCACAGCGGCTACAATCGCCGCGGCAGCAAGGATAGCCAGTTACGCTAGCCCTATACAGACTGCATCCCTGGTTGCAACAATAGCTGCCTTGCACTACTCGACGTTTCTCATCGATCTCGACCATACGCTGTTCGATTCAGACAGTTCGGAGACGGCTGCATTCCTGCAGGCCATGAATGTCGCCGGCATCGCCAGGCCGGACGGTTACGAAGGACTGTTCCGGCGTATCAATCTCGAGTTGTGGGCTGCAGTGGAGCGCGGTGAGACGACGCCGCAATACGTCAAGACTCATCGCTTCGAGCGACTGGCGCTCGAGGCAGGCCTGGACGCGGATCCTGTTGCGATGGCCGATGCCTACGTGGCAGGCCTTGGTGCGAATGGCGAATTGTATTCCGGGGCTCGCGAAGTACTCGATATCCTGAGCCGCAATGCATCGATGGCGTTGGTGACGAACGGGCTCAGCGAAGTGCAACGGCGCCGCATTGAGCGCACCGGTATCGTCGATTATTTCGATGCCGTGATCATTTCTGCCGAAGTCGGCGTTGCCAAACCGGCAGCAGGAATATTCGATATTGCGGTCGCCGAGCTCGATGCGCCAAGCAAGGAATCCGCACTCATGGTCGGGGACAACCTTGCCTCGGATATCCTCGGTGGCACCAACTACGGCATTGCCACCTGCTGGTACAATCCGAAGCGCAGATCGGCGCGGCCCGCCGATCGCATCAGCCACGAGATCAGCGCATTGAACGAACTGTTGCACTACGTCGGAATTCGGGGACAGTGACCCTGATTCGCCTCTCTTGGCAATTGAAGGCACTGTTACCGCAATTCGTTACGGCAGGGGATATCTGATGAGGGAAATGATCGCGCTGTTCTTGATGTTGGCGCCTATGCTCGCCGGCGCCCAGTCGGAATACCTGGTCGACTGGGATGAGGTCGGGGACGAGGCCGTCGGCTACATGGTCGATCTCGTGCGCATCGATTCGTCGAATCCGCCCGGCAACGAGACACAGGTTGCGAATTATATCCGCGATGT
>DATICC010000544.1:0-3323 GCA_035457045.1 Woeseiaceae bacterium
ACAGGCCAAGCCCGATATTCGGTGGCGCGACGGCGCATGCCCGGAGCCGGCGGCGCGGCGTTATGCCTTTCGAGCGAGTTAGAATTTTTTCCGAGCAAGAAAGGCATGGCGACGCGGCGCCGACGATACCGTGACACCGAAACTACTTTCGGTAAATGGCGTTCTCCGTGAGCCACTTGATCTCTTTGTAGCGTGCCTTGTTGATCTTCTCATCCGGAAACGAAGCCAGCATTTTTTTGCAGCGTTCAGCCAGGCCTTTCTTGAACTCGCGATGCGTGAAGATGAAGAGATCGTTCCGTTTCAGCCCTGCCAGCACCCGTTCGCCGACTTCGTCGGGATGCATCCACAGCGGCGAATTCGGCCGCTCTTTGAGCTGTTGCTCGAACTTGACGTAACCGGAATTCGCCTTGTACTTTTCGGGGCGCAATTCACCGCTGTGTGCAATGTTCGTCTGCACGGGTCCCGGGCAGAACGCGGACACGCCGATGTTGTCCGGCTCCAGTTCGCCGCGTAACACTTCCGACAGCCCGAGCACGGCTGCTTTCGCGGTGATGTAGATCGACGCCATCCGCATCGGCACGACAGCCGCCATCGACGAGGTATTGATGATGTGCCCGCCCTCGCCATGCGAAATCATGCGCGGCAGGAATTCCTGGATGCCGTTGATGACACCACCGAGGTTGACCTCGAGTCCCCAGTCCCAGTCTGCATATTTCGCTTCCCGGACCGGCCCGCCGATACCGATGCCGGCGTTGTTGACGAGCACATGCACTTTGCCGAAGGCTTTTTCCGTCGCGTTGGCCGCGCGAGCCATGGCCTTACGGTCGGTGACATCGAGTTGCAGGGTAACCACGCTATCGCCCTTGCCGCCGCTGGCCAGGTCCTTTTTCGCAGCCCGCAGTGACTCCTTCCGGATGTCGGCGATCGCGACCTTCATGCCGGCATTCACAAAAGCGCGCGCGATGCCGAGCCCGATGCCGTTGGCGCCTCCGGTAATGAATGCGACCTTGCCCTTGACGTTTTTCATGTTTTGTCTCCGTTCTGCGTAACTGCGGCGCAAAAGCTGGCATCAACCGCCGGCCGCTTCCTGCTGTTCCCGTATTTTCACTTCGGCAATCGCCTGCCCGTACGGCCAGACGCCCGACCACATGATCCAGGCCGCCAACGGCATCATGATTGCCGCAGAGAGCGACAAGGCATATCGCAACAGGCGCTCGTCACCGACGACGAAATCGGTGAAGACGGCGATGAAGGTCGGACCGATACCGCCGCCGATGACGGCGAACACGAACAGGTACAAAGCCGTGACCTGGCCGCGCATTTCATTGGGCGTCACGCTCTGCAATGCGGCATTCTGCGGCACGGCTCCGCCGATCGCGATCATGAACGCGATCGCGGCGCAGGCGACGGCAAGCCAGGGATTCGGCATCAGCGGGCCGGCGATGGCAAAAGCCGGGCTCAGGGTGTACCCGATGGCGACGACCCGGAGGTTGGCATCGTTTCGCGTTTTGGCGAACTTTTCGGTCAGCCAGGTGCCCAGCAGCAGGCCGATCGGCGCCGCGATGAGCAGTGCAATACCGAGAGTCAGGCCCGTCTTCTGCGCCGACCAGTCGTAGGTACGCTGGAAGAACACCGGCTGCCAGGCTCTCGTGCCTGCCGATTCGATTGCCGACACTGCAAGCCCGAAAAATTGCGGTGCGTATACGCGCCAGTGCCTGACCAGGTAGGCGATGACCTCGCGTAACGGCATCGCTTTCGTCAATGCGATCATGCGGCCGCGGCGCGGTGGTTCCGGCACCGTCATCATCAGCCCGGCGACGACCAGTCCCGGCACACCGACGATGATGAAGACGAGCTGCCAGTTGCGCAGCACGAAGTCTGTGCCCGGAATCCTCAGGCTCGGAATGCCGAGCAGCATCTGGATCACGACGGCACCGAGCACGAGCGAGATGCCGAGCCCGCCGATGAAGCCTAGCTGCATCACCGCGATTGCCCGGGGAAGCCGCTCGCGCGGAAAGTAATCCGCCATCATGGAATAGGTGGCAGGACCGTTGAGTATCCCGCCGATCCCCATGCCCATGCGAAAGACGAACAGCTGCCAGAAGGTCATGGCGACTCCGCACAGCGCCGTCATCGAACTCCAGAATGCGATGCCCGCACTGAGAATGTACTTGCGCGGCCAGATGTCGACGTATCTCGATGCGGGTATGGCCAGGAACGCGTTGAACACGACTACGGCAAAACCTAGCAGCAGGCTGATTTGCGTGTCGGATAAACCGAGATCTGCTTTGATCGGCTCGACCAGCAGGGTCATGATGCCGCGATCGAGTTCGAGGAACAGCAGCGCCAGCGCGAAGATGCTGACGGCATACCAGGCCGTGCGTCGCTCCGGCCATCCCTGGGCGCCGGGTTTGGTCGGGATTTCGCCGGCAGGCGATCCTGTATCCGCTGGTCTCTGTTGCGTCATCTTACGCTGGCTCCGCAGTTCCTTCCGGCGCGGGCTATCATACGCATCGTTGCCCGGTTCGGATCGTGCATTTCGCTTGCAGTCGAGTCACTGTTCGGCAGTGGTGGAGTTTTGTCACCGGCCGTATTGCTGAATCGATGCGGCGAGAGGATTGGCGTCCGATGATCAATCATTCCAGGCTGACTGCATTGCTGCTGGCCGTGCCGGCGTTGCTGCTTTGCGCCTGCAGCGAACGCACGCCGGATACGCAGGCGGCAAGCGGTACGAGCCCCGCCGATGTCGATGCGGCGCGTATGAACGAGGCCGGCAACGACCCGAACAACTGGATGAGCCACGGCCGGACCTATGCCGAGGAGCGCTTCAGCCCGCTGACCGAAATCAACGACGGCAACGTCAAGCAGCTCGGTCTCGCCTGGTACTTCGAATCGGATTCCACCGTCGGCACGGAAGCGACGCCGCTGGTGGTCGATGGCGTCATGTACACCACCGGCACCTGGAACGTGCTGCACGCCATCGATGCGGCAACGGGCGAAGAGATTTGGCGCTACGACCCGCAGCTTCCGCGGCACTGGATACGCTACACCTGTTGCGGCCCCATCAATCGCGGCGCCGCATTGTGGAAGGGCCGCGTCTACTTCGGCACCATCGACGGCCGGCTGATCGCGGTCGATGCCGCCACCGGCAAGCTCGCCTGGCAGGTGCAGACGACGGACCCCGACAAGCCGTACTCGATCACCGGCGCACCGCGCGTGATCAAGGACAAGGTGATCATCGGCAATGGCGGTGCGGAGTTCGGCGTGCGCGGTTATGTCACCGCTTACGACGCCGAAAGCGGCGTTGAGGCCTGGCGCTTTTA
>DATICC010000545.1:0-8770 GCA_035457045.1 Woeseiaceae bacterium
AGTCGAGGTGCCGTGACCAGACAGGATTCTTCGAAGTGCTAATCGTGAATCTCCCTGTTTCAACCTTGCCCAGAATACCACTTCCAAATTAAGTACCGGATTTATTTTCTTCGCAAAACAACAAAACCGGCACCCATTTCAGCACCTTTTTCCAGCGGGAAGTACGTAGATGTCACAAGGACATAGCGGATTCAGCGAATGCTTTTGTTCTTTGTCACGTCTCACTATCAGCAAGGGATTTAATGAGAGAAGAATGAGCTCACGCTTCGCTCAGCCTCACGCAGGCACGATCAGTACGCGATCGCTGATCATCGACGCCGGAACATTGCCGGCAGTTGCAGTATTCGGCGGTCTGGTCTTGCTTGCCGTGCTCATGCGCCCTCTGCTCGCGGTTGACGAAACGCGCTACTTTTCTGTGGCCTGGGAAATGTGGCAGGACAGTTCATTTCTTGTGCCACACCTCAATGGCGAGGCGTACAGTCACAAGCCGCCCTTGTTGTTCTGGCTGATCAACGTCGCTTGGTACCTTTTCGGCACCGATAGCATCGTTGCCCGATTGGTAGCTCCCGCGTTCGGCATGTTGAGCATCTGGCTCACGGCCAGGCTGGCTCGCCGCTTGTGGCCGGACGACCATGACAGCGCCCGGCTGGCCCCATGGATACTGGCAACGACCGGTGCATTCCTGTTGCTCGGCTCGCTGACGGCGTTCGATGCCATGCTCTCATCGGCAACACTGCTTGCACTGACCGGCATTCTCCTGGCGCGCCGCTCACAGGACTATCGGGCCTGGCTGGTCGTCGGCCTCGGCATGGCTTTCGGTGGCCTTGCCAAAGGCCCGGTGATATTGCTGCACGTGCTTCCGGTTGCACTGTTACTCCCGGTCTGGGCCGAACGGTCCACTCGTCCGGCGCTTGGACGCTGGTACGCGGGCATCGCGCTGTCGCTGCTTACAGCCATTGCGATCGTTGCCGTCTGGCTGGTGCCGGCATTGCAGGCGGGCGGTCCGGAGTACCAAACCGACATCTTGTGGCGCCAGCATGCGGGACGCGTCGTCGACGCGTTTGCCCACCAGCGCCCGTTCTGGTTCTACCTCGCAGGTCTGCCGCTGCTGACCTGGCCATGGACGTGGTCGCGGCGGGTATTGGGCTCGCTGACCTCGAAGCGTATGCGAGTCGACGAAGGACTGCGCTTTTGCATCGCCTGGGCCGTCGCTGCACTGTTCCTCTTCAGCCTGTCAGCCGGCAAGCAAATGCACTACCTCCTGCCGGAACTTCCGGCGGTAGCACTCCTTGTCGCACGTGCCGGCTATGGCAGCCGGGCGAAATCTCGCGGGGAAGCGATCGGACGGCCGTACGTCGGCCTGGCTCTGCCCGCGCTGTTGCTGCTGGCAGGCCTCGCGGTCAGTCTCGGCCTTTCGCCCGCGCTCGCCGGGAAGGACCTGTTGATGCCCGCAAACTCCGTAATCGGCGCATCCGCCGTGCTTGCCGGATTGTTACTGCTCGTACTGCGCTTGCATTCACGACTCGCTTCCTGGGCCCTGCTGGCGCCAGCCCTGTTGCTGATGGTGCACCTGCTGGCCGATCCGGTGTTGCACCGGGCGTACGATCCGTCGGCCATCGGCCGCCATCTTGCGGTCTTCGAATCACAGGGCATCGCCATCGCCTACAGCGACTATGACGGCGAGTTCACTTACGCGGGGCGGCTGACCCGGCCGCTCGGTGTGCTCCGGGACGACGCGGCTGTCGCGGCGTGGACCGCGGGACATCCCGGGGGCGCGATCATCACGCGCAAGATGATCGACGATCCGTCGCTCAGGCAGTTCGGCAGCTACAATTATCGTGGACGCATCTATTACCTGTTCGAGGTTGATAATACGTCGGTCGGCGCTCGACAAAAAAAATAAATCCGGCACCTTTTCCTAAAGGCTCTGAAGGAAGGATGCGATGCGTACGCGCGCCGCCGCATCCGGCACGCGCCCGGATCCCGCGCCTGCGTTGTCCGCCATGTGCCGCGGGTTGCTGGTGGCGGCGAGCACGCAGGTGACGTCCGGGTGGCCCAGGATGTACTTGAGCGATAGCTGCGCCCAGCTCTCGCAATCGAAATCCGCGGTCCATTCCGGCAGTTTCTGGCCCGCGACGCGGCCAAAGTATGCGCCGTTGCCGAACGCGCGATTGATCATTACAGCCACACCGTGCTCAGCAGCGGCCGGAATCACGCGATCTGCCGCCTGCATTTCGAACGGAGAGTAATTGACCTGGATGAAATCGAGTTTGCGTTTGCGGATGATCTGTTCCATCTGCCCGAAACCACTTTCGCGCGAGGTGGTGATACCGATATAACGAACCCGGCCCTCGGCCTTCCATGCCTCGAGATTGTCGAGCTGCGTATCGGCGTCGACCATGCTGTGCACCATGACCAGGTCCAGCGGGTCTTTGCGAAGCAATCGCTGCGAACGCTCCAGCGAACGCAAGCCATCTTCCTTGCCACGCTCGCTGACTTTGGTCGAGACGAACAGGCGCCCGGTCAATCCGAGATCCGCGAGGAACTCGCCGAGGACACTTTCGGAATCCCCGTAGGCAGGGGCGGTATCCACCAAAGTGCCCCCGTGCTCCGCAAGCGTCGTCAGCACGGCCTTCAGCTGCGCCCCGCCATCGGCCGGCACGCTCTCGAATTCGTCCGAGGTGCCAAGGCCGATCACCGGAATCTCCTCACCGGTGCCAGGAATCCGGCGCGTGTTCATCGGACTCATTGCGGTATCCGCGAGGCCCGGCAGCGACTGCGCCACAGCCGTTGCCGCCGACATCTGCAGAAACGTTCGACGTGTATGTCCCGAGGTCATTCTTGCTCCACTATCGTTGTCAGTAAAACCACTGCAGGCGGCACAGCAGCATGCGGGTATTGCCGCGGATATCGTCCCGGTCGAGGTCGGCGTCACCGTAGGACACACCGACTTTCCACTGTCGCGACGCCCACCAGTTGACGCCGACATGGACTTTGTCCAGCAGTCCGCCGTCGATCGCCGCATCCTGCAGATCGACATGGGAGTAGCGTGCAACCAGCTCCACCGCGCCGTGACGGTGCTCGGGTATTATCCCGTTCGCGGTGCCCGCGGCACGGTTGTAGCGACGGCTCTCGCCGGTAACTGTCCACGACAGCATCAGGTAACTTCCCGAAAAATGCGGATTGCCGCTGCCCGGTGCCTCGGTTCGGGCGACGATGTGCTCGGCCGTAATGCCGACCGGTCCCCGGTTCCAGATTGCCTCGAAGGCAAGTTCGGCGGCGAAATCGGCGTCGAATTCGCCGGTATCGAGGTACTTGTCCGTCACATTCGATTCCGGACGTCCTGACATCCTGATGATTCCCGCATCGGAGCCGACGCGACGAAAGCCGAGCCCGAGGTGCAGGTAGTCCGTGTTGTCGGACGACGCCAGCGCAAGTCCGGTGATGCGACCGACATAATCGTTGGCGTTGTCGCTGAAGGAGGCACCCGTTTCCATCCAGTCGTTGTACCACCCGGCCGCCCAGGTCATGCGGTCGCCCGCCAGCGGACCCGATAGCTGTATGCCGACGCTGCGGGTCACGAAAAACGGAGAGAGTATCCGTTCCTGTTGCGAATTCAGCAGCGAGAGCCCGAGCATCTCCAGCGCAAACGGCTGCTTCTGCTTGCCGATGTCGAGTTTCATCGAGCCGAAAGGGATACGAAGCCTCAGGTCGTAAAGTTGAAAGACATCCTCGTCACGAGTTCGTCGCTCCAGGTAGTCCGCGACGAGGAACACTTCCCAGGCTCGCTCGCGCTTCGAGCGCAGTGCCACGCCCACACGCGCCGCACGCAGATCGAAAGTGTCTTCCTGCTCGCCGACCTGCGCAAGATTCGCATCGTCCTGCTCAAAGAACGTGTAATCGGCAATGGTTGCGATGACTGGCCTGATCCAGAACCGCTTGCCATCGTGAACCAGGGTTTCTCCCATCAAGTCCGGAAAAATGTAGTCCGTTTCAGTTGCGGGCGAGGTCTCTGCCTGGTCCGAGGCAGCCTCGTCCAGGGCATGCGCCAGGCCGACCGTCAGCGCCAGGCTGCCGGCAATCAGGGTCCTTGAGGAAAAAGGTGTCACTCGTCGGATGGCTCGGGGAATCCCCGATCGCGCATCAGCGCGCCGATTTCCGCGTCCCGTCCACGGAAAGCACGATACGCATCCGCCGGATCGACGGCGTTGCGCACCGAGAACAGGTTGTCGACGAGGCGCTTCGCGACTTCCTTGTCATAGTAACCGCCCGGCGCTTCCTCGAATGCTTCCGCAGCATCGGACGTCAGCACGTCGGCCCACATGTAGCCGTAATACCCGGCCGAGTATCCTTCGCCGGAGAATATGTGGCCGAAATGCGGGCTGCGATGGCGCATGACGATCTCCTTCGGCAAACCGAGTTCGACCAGCGTGTCCCTTTCGAAGACATCCGGGTCGAGACCCTGCGGGTCGATCATGTGATAGCGCAAGTCGACCAGCGCAGAGGCAAGGTACTCCGTGGTCTCAAAGCCCTGTTTGAACGTCTTCGTATCCTTGATCTTCTGCACGAGTTCGGCCGGCATGGGCTCACCGGTTTCGAAATGCAGGAGGTAGTTGTTGATGACCTGGTCGGTAATCAGCCAGCGCTCGAGCAGCTGCGACTGGAACTCGGTGTAATCCCGCACACCGCTGTTCAGCGTCGGATAGGCGACTTTCGATGACAGTGCGTGCAGTGCGTGGCCGAATTCGTGGAACAGGGTGTTCGCATCGTCCCAGTTCACCAGTACGGCCTTGCCGGGTTCGCCCTTCACGAAGTTCGAGTTGTTGGATACCAGCGGCGTACGCTCGCCGTTGTAGCTCGTATAACTACGATAGCCGGTCGCCCAGGCGCCCGAACGCTTGCCGGGTCGCGCGAAGGGGTCCAGGTACCAGAGGCCGATATGGTCGCCCGAGGTCCTGTCGGTCACCTCCCAGACTTTGACGTCCGGATGCCACACCGGCACCGAACCCTCGGTGACTGGCGCGAAGTTGAAATTGAAGAGTTCGCCGGCAACGAAAAACATCGCATCGCGCAATTTGTCGAGTTGCAGGTACTGCTTTACCTGGTCGGAATCCAGCGCGTACCGGTCCTTCCGGACCTTCTCCATGTAGTAGCGGTAGTCCCAGGGTGCGATGAAAATGCCGGCGTCCTCCGCGTCCGCCAGTTTTTGCATGTCCGCGACTTCTTCGTGAACCCGGCCGACTGCGGCCGGCCACACCGCTTCCATGAGCGCCAGCGCACGTTCCGGAGTCTTGGCCATGCGATTCTGCAAACGCCAGGCCGCGTAGTTGTCATAGCCGAGCAGCGCGACACGCTCGTCACGCAATTTCACAATCTCGGCAATGATTGCGTTGTTGTCGTGCTCGTCGCCGTTGTCGCCGCGGCTGTAATAGGTGCGCCACACCTTCTCCCGAAGTTCCCGTTCGTCCGAAAAGGTCAGGAACGGATCCATCGATGATCGCGTGTTCGTAATCGCGTACTCGCCGGGGCGGCCACGCTCCGTTGCTGCCGCTGCTGCAGCGCTGACGAAGGACTCCGGGAGGCCGCTCAAATCATCCTCGCCTATGTAGGTAACGTATCCTTCCTCGTCGGCGAGTACGTTCTGGGAAAACGTGGTATGCAGTTCCGCAAGCCGCTGGTTGATCGCGGCATAACGGTCCTTTGCTTCGCCCTGCAGGGTCGCGCCGTTCGATGCGAAGCCATCATAAGTGAGCCACACGAGCCGCTGCTCGTGTGCAGGCAGCCTCTTGTACTCGTCGCTTTCGTATACCTTGCGAACGCGCTGAAACAACGCTTCGTTCTGCGTGATCTTCGAATTGAAGTCCGCAAGTTTCGGTGCCATCTCCTGCTGGATGGCGCGGAACTCCGGAGTCGACATGTTCGAACTCCAGATGCCCCAGTAGGCGAAAACGCGCTGCAAGTCCTCGCCGGCGCGTTCGAGTGCGATGATGGTATTGGCAAAGTCCGGGGGCTCCGGGTTCATTGCGATCGCATCGACTTCGGCGAGGTTGCGCGCCATCCCCGCTTCGAGCGCCGGCCTGATGCCCTCGAGATCCATGGCATCGAAATGAGGTACGCCGCCGTAGGGGCCCGAGTATTCCGACAACAACACGTTGCCCGGTTCGTTGCCGGCGTCCGGCGCCGCAATCGCCGCAAACAGCGCATCGGCACTCTTGCCGATGTCCGCCGGGATGGAAATCGTGGCCGCCCGGGTAACTGTTCCTGGCGCATCGGTATCCGGGGATTTGCCACAGCCTGAGATGGCCATGGTCAGGAACAAAGACAGGGAAAAACTAAACAGGCGCATTCGTCCGCTCCTTGAGTGATTGGCTCCGGCTTGCCGGTGCCGTTCATGTCCCACCCTTCCGGGCCGGGGATTCCGGCCGTCGGTCAGGGCACATTGCGCCGCTCGAGACCCGACGCTTTTCGTCTGGCGCGCTTGAACTCCGGCGCACTGCTCGTCTGCAGGCGCACCGCGAGATCCAGGCAACGATCGAGCAATGCTCGCGCGCCATCGTGCAGTTCCCTGCTTTGTCTCACGACCTCGACGTTTCGTTCCATGTCCTCGGCCGTCCAGCCACGACTGTGGGCGATGAAAGGGAACTGCGGGAACTGCATGCCGAGTTCGCCGAAGAACAACATCATCTGGCCGGCGACCGCCTGCACATTGTCCTGTCCGCCGGTGACGATGAGCCCGGCGACCTTGTCCTTCAACATGACGCGGTTCCTGAGCGTGATCTGGTTCTGCACCGTATTCAGTCGTTCCGCCATCTTGAAGTACAGCGCACTTGCCGCGCCCCAGCGTATCGGCGTCGCAACCAGCACGACGTCTGCCCAGAAGACCAGGTTTTCATAGACGCCATTCATGCCGTCCTTGCGATCCATCTGCGAGATGCTGCAAGGCCAGGTGCAAGCCTGGGCGCTCTTCGAGTAATAGCCTTCGCAGGCGCGAAAGGACAGCTCGCGCAATTTGATCAACCGCGTTTCCAGCGAGTGCTTGTTGCGGGCCTGTTCGAGGGCGGTTTCGAGCAGCGCTTCCGAAGTCGAATAACGCGGATGGGCATTGTCCATGCTTGTCGTAGAAATGCCGACTACTCGTAGCGGCCCGGGCTCCCGGCGCGTGTCGCGATCGAGCGGATGTCGCGCATGCGGCAAACGGTTGCGGCTGGTGGCGGCCGCGGTGCTGACCAGCAGCCGTCCGTTCTCTGTCCGGAAATCGAAGCGCGGCACGCGGTCGTCCTCGTAGCCGGGTTCGCCAAGACCGGTGACGCGATGGAATTTCCAGTGGTGCCAGGGGCAGACCACGTAGTCGCCATCGAGCGTGCCCTGCCCCAGGGGTCCGCCGACATGGTTGCAGGCACCGTGGATGATGCCGAACCGGCCGTCGACGCAGGACAGCGCAAGCTTGTTGCGCCCCGCCACCACCTGCTGCAGCGGCTGTTTCGCAAGCTCGGCAGCATCCCCGAGGTCAAACCACTTGTCTTCTGCCATTCCGGTTCCCGCCTGCTACGGTTTCCTGTGCAAATACCACAAATATATCAAACGATTGCATCTTTTCAGGCTGGCATTGCCGATGCCGCGCCGGACAGGCAATCGTGCCACTATCGGCCCGGCGGCATTCGGCATAGCATTGCGACAGAATGCGCCGTTGTCGAGCCGCAGACCACAGAATGCAGAACAATGAGAGGTAATGCCATGAAAAAACTTTTGCTTGCAGTCCTTGCCGTTTCTGTCGCGATGATCTCGCCAGTTGCAACTTCCGCCTGGGATCCGGATGAAGAAGCCGAGAAACACAAAGAGGCTCAGGAAGCCCTGGCCGCTTTCCTGGAGAGTGACCCCGACGCGAAAAGGTTCGTCGACAAGTCGGCCGGGTACGTCGTCATACCGACCGTCGGCAAGGCCGCCATTGGTATTGGCGGCGCCCGTGGCACGGGCCTGCTGTACGAGGGCGGCGTTGTAACGGCCAAGGTGACGCTGACCCAGGTCAGTTTCGGCTTTCAGGGTGGCGGCCAGGCGTACAGCGAATTTATTTTCTTCGAGGATGCCGGCACGCTGTCGAACTTCAAGAAGGGCAATTTCGAGCTGAACGCCCAGGCTTCCGCCGTTGCAATAACCGCCGGCGCTTCCGCTGATGCGGCGTTCGAAGACGGCATGGCGATCTTCACCCAGGAGAAAGGCGGCCTGATGTACGAAGCCGCTGTCGGTGGCCAGAAATTCAAGGTGGAGCTGAAATAGAAGCTCGGCCCCGGTAAGGACATGGGTCGTTGGCGTCCGCCCGCCGCCGGGTCGTCGCCGTACATCACGCCGGCCGGTTACCAGGGCCTGCAGAAAGAGCTGAACGAACTCTGGCTGCGGCGCCGCGATGTCGTCGCGGCGCTGTCGGCTGCCGCGGCGGAGGGTGATCGTTCGGAAAACGCCGAGTACATATACCGGAAGAAGGAACTTGCCGGCCTGGACCGGCGCATACGCTATCTGCAGAAGCGTCTCCCGACGCTGAAAGTCGTTCGACAACGTCCCCCCGGCGATGCAATCTACTTCGGCGCGATTGTTGACGTCAGCGATGAATTCGGCGTCTCGTACAGTTATCGAATCGTCGGACCCGATGAGGCCGACGCAAAATCGTCCGCCATCAGTCTGGACTCGCCGCTCGCCCGGGCCCTCCTCGGAAAACGCGTCGATGACGAAGTCGTGGTGACAATCGGCGGAAAATCCACGACCCTGAACGTCGTTG
>DATICC010000546.1:0-4567 GCA_035457045.1 Woeseiaceae bacterium
GGACGCGCGGTTGACATCCGGACGCTGGTCGGTCCCGTCCAGTCCGCGCTGCCGGCGTCGCAGGATGCGATTGCTCACCTCGAGATACGCCCGGCTTGCCGCTTCCACGATGTCCGTGCTCGTACCGTGGCCGCGGTAGCTTTGCCCGTTGCACTCGACCGCGACTGTCGCTTCACCCTGGGCATCGTCTCCCGCTGTCGCGCTGCGGACAGCAAAATCCCTGAGAGTCAGTGACAAGCCGGTCGCCTGCTCGATTGCGTTGAACACGGCTTCCACCGGTCCATCGCCATTGGCGGTCTGGGTCCGACAGCCGCCGTCCTCGTGCTGCAAGGTGACTGTAGCCGACGGTGTTCGATCGGTTCCGGACCGCACGTCGAGGGCGTGCAGGGTCCACGGACCGGCCGATGCGCTGTCGACATTGAGGATGATGGCCTCGATGTCCCCGTCATACATGTCCTTCTTCCTGTCAGCAAGTTTCTTGAATTCCTGGAATGCCCTGTTGGTCTCGAATTCATCCAGCACGAATCCCAGATCCCTGACCCTGTCCCGGAAGGCATGCCGGCCGCTGTGTTTGCCCAGTACCAGATTCGACCGGCTGATGCCGACATCTGAAGGCCGCATGATTTCGTACGTCGAGTGATGCTGCAGCATGCCGTGCTGGTGTATGCCGGCTTCGTGGGCGAAAGCATTCTCGCCGACGATTGCCTTGTTGCGTGGCACCTGCATTCCCGTAATGGACGAGACCAGTCGCGAGGCGGGGTAGAGGCGCGTGGTGTCCACGCCCGTCTCCAGTCCGAAATATTCGGCGCGCGTGCGCAATGCCATGACCACCTCCTCGAGCGAGCAATTGCCGGCGCGCTCGCCGATCCCGTTGATCGTGCATTCGATCTGCCGCGCACCGGCGGCCACTGCGGCCAGGCTGTTGGCAACTGCCATCCCAAGATCATTGTGGCAGTGAACGCTCAAGGTGACGTTGTCGATGCCCGGCACGTGTGCCCTGAGATAACGAAACAGCCTGTCGAACTCGGCGGGAACCGTGTAGCCGACCGTATCCGGGATATTGATGGTCGTGACGCCGGCTTCGATTGCTGCCGCCACGACGTCGGCGAGGTAGGGGAGTTCCGTGCGGGATGCATCTTCCGGCGAAAACTCCACGTCCTCGCACAGTTCGCGTGCAAGCCGAATCGCGCCAACCGCGCTGCGGATGATCTCTTCCTTGGCCATCTTCAGCTTGTATTCGCGATGGATGGCGCTCGTCGCGACGAACACGTGAATCCTGTGCCGGTCTGCACCCTTGACTGCCTGGTACACCTTCTCGATATCTTCCGGATTGCAGCGCGCAAGGCCACAGATCGTCGGGCCGCGGTTCTCATCGGCTATCGCTTTGACCGCCTCGAAATCACCCGGGGACGCCGCCGGAAACCCGGCTTCGATCACGTCGACGCGCAGGTCGGCCAGCGCCTTCGCAATCCTGAGTTTCTCGCGGATGCTCATGCTGCATCCGGGAGCCTGTTCGCCGTCGCGAAGTGTCGTATCGAAAATCTTTACCCGTGCGTTCACATCAGCAACTCCGTCGGGGGTTTCAGCTTCGGTCGCCATAGTCCAGGCTGGCCATCGGGAAATTCGGCACGGCAAGTGGCGCATGCAGGGTCGCGTCCTTGCGGAGCGCAACCAGCAATGACGCGTGATCGATATTGCTGCCGGTCAGGATCAGCCCGACCCGCTTGCCAGCCAGCTTTTCTTTCATGTTCAGCGCTGCCGCAAGCGGCGCCGCTCCACCTCCCTCGGAAAGCTGGTGAATGGTCGTGATGTAGTGGCGAATTGCTGCGCAGATATCGTCCTCGCTAACAAGTACGAAATCGTCGAGTGCCTGCATCATGCTGAGCGTGTAGCGCACCGGCACGCGTGTTGCCAGGCCGTCTGCGATAGTTCTTGCAGCGACCATCGGCACGAACTTCTTGCTATGCCAGGCATGGTGAAATGCCGGTGCGTTTTCGGCTTGCACCGCGATTACGCGTGTACGTGGCGACAAGGTTTTCAGAACTGTGGTGGTGCCAGCCGCGAGGCTCCCGCCACCGACCGGAACGAAAACGTAATCGAATCCCTGCGGATATTGCTCAAGCATCTCGAGGGCCACAGTGCCCTGTCCTGCGACCAGTTCCGGCGTCTTCGCCGGATGAATCGATACGGCACCGCTGCGCCACGCATAGCGTACCGAGGCGTCCCAGGCGGCATCGAAATCGTGCCCGGTTATGATGATCTGGCCACCCAGAGCCTCGACCGCGGCATTCTTGTCCGGGCTGTTCCCCTGGGGAACGAATACCGTGCACTTCACGCCGTACATCGAGCACGCCTTCGCCAGGGCGGCCCCGTAGTTGCCGCGCGTCGCTGTCACGATACCCTTGCGACGATCGGTGTCGCTCATGCTGGCAAGGAGGTTGATTGCGCCACGTATCTTGAACGCGCCAATTTGCTGAATGTTCTCGAGCTTGACGAAAGCATCGCAGCCCAGCAGCTCCGAAAGCAGGGGATGGCTGAACAACGGAGTGGGCGCCAGGTGGGGGCGGATGATGCCTGCGGCCCGCCGCACGTCCTCGAGCGTTATCGCCGATGGCGGCGTGCCATGGTCCGATCCCCAGTCCGTCGGTTCACCATTGTCGTGCTGTGTCGTGGTCAGCACGTCCGTAGTCATCACTTCCGTAGTCATCGTTTGCTCCCGTCGCGCGCTTTCATCCTTCCAGCCAGTCCATCCGGCTGCGCAGTTCGGCGCCGACCTTTTCGATCGGGTGGTCCAGGTCTGCTTTCATCATTCGGCGGTAGTTCTTTTGTCCGCTGCGATTTTCGGCGATCCACTCGCGTGCAAACGTCCCGTCCCGTACCTCGGCCAGCACATCCTTCATCCTGGCACGTACGTGCTCATCGACGATCCTCGGACCTCGTGTCAGGTCTCCGTAGGCCGCAGTCTGGCTGATGAACTGGTGCATTTTTTTCAGCCCGCCTTCATGCAGCAGATCGACTATGAGTTTCAGTTCGTGCATGCACTCGTAGTAGGCGACCTCGGGCTGATAGCCGGCCGCCACCAGCGTCTCGAATCCCGCAACCACGAGTTCCGTTGTGCCACCGCATAACACGGCCTGCTCGCCGAAGAGGTCGGTTTCGGTTTCCTCGGCGAAGGTCGTCTCGATGACAGCAGCCCGCGTGCCGCCGATGCCTTGCGCGTAGGCAAGTGCCAGTCGCAACGCATTGCCGGAGCGATCCTTGTCGACTGCGACTAGGCAGGGTACGCCGTGACCGTCCTCGTACTGCCTGCGTACCAGTCCGCCCGGGCCCTTTGGTGCAATGAGTATCACGTCGAGATCATTACGCGGCTCGATCTGCCGGTAATGTATGTTGAAGCCGTGCGCGAACAGCACAGCGGCTCCGTTGGCGATGGAGGGCAGTACGCTCCTGTACAACTCTGCCTGCACGAGATCGGGCGTCAGGAAGGCGATGATCGCCGCGCCACGAACCGCCTGTGCCGGCTCTTGTACTCGCAGGCCGTCGGCTATGGCCCGTTTCCAGCTGGAGCCCTCTTTTCGCAGGCCGACGACAACGTCGTGTCCGCTGTCATTCAGGTTCAATGCATGCGCGCGACCCTGGCTGCCGTAGCCGAGTATGGCAATGCGTTTTCCCTGCAGGCAGGAGGAGTCAACATCGGCTTCCGAGTACATACGCATGGTCGATTTCCACTATCCGGTTGTGCGGGACCAATATCGGGCCCGGTGCAAAAAAAAACCCCGCCATCTTGCCGAAATGCGGGGTTTGCGTGTCTTGCCTTTTGTGATGACCGCTACCCGCGTTTGTCTCCGCCAGCAAGCAGTAGCAGCAGCAGGCCGAGCCAGAGGCCACCGGTTCCCAGGACTGCGGCTGCGGTCATCGTATTCATAAGAGTCGATGATGTTGCATGTGCATTTTCAAGTCAACGGCAATAAATTCAGTTACTTGTGATACCAACATCGCTTTCCGCGCATGTATGGCGGGGTCGCATCGGCTGCCTCGACGCCGGTGCCAGAACAATGCGCCACCGCCAGTCCCGAGTTATGAGGAAGTCTAGAAATAGTCAATAAGTAATGGAAAGTTATGGATCATCATCGGTGATATCTTCCCGGTCGGAACGCTGCCGCAAGCTGGCATCCAGGCGCGGCTGACAGGACGTGGCAAGTCCGGCCATCGGCCCCGCAGCGTATGGCGCGGCGACACAGGAGCACCACTGGCATCTCGATCTGCCGGAGAAACGTATCGGGTATTGTCCGGGATCTCGAAGGGAACAATACAGCGACCAGCTTTGCGACGAATAACGGTTCGAAATCGGCACGCGCTTTGCCCGTGTGTTGGTGTGGCAGCCCTCGGCACGGCAGTGCATTTGCCAGCGACAAGGCGTTGCAGGACTTATGTTGCGGACGGGCTGGCGCTCCATGAAGCATGTGGTATTCTTCGTTCCCAGCAAGGCGGGACCCATATCGAGCCGACGACAGCAGAGCGATCGTGCGGCGGAGCGGTCCAATAATTATTAAAGAGCAAGTGTCAG
>DATICC010000547.1:0-3599 GCA_035457045.1 Woeseiaceae bacterium
CCGCGGCGGCGCCTAGACCAAGAAACGCCTCGATTGCACCCCGGAGCACGAGCGGATGGGTGTTAATGTGGGGGGCACCTGAAGCCGTTTCGACAAGGTTCGGCTTAAGGAGAATTCGTTTGCCCTTCAACTCTTGGGGAACGATGCCCAAAACCTGCATGCCACGCCTGATGGAATTAGCGATATCGAGTTGGTAGTTATCGAGCTTGGCAATGAAAATCTGGGCGCGCTGGGGTGTACGGAGATATCGCTTCGGCAACACGAGCAATCCAGCCCCGATTGCCGCACCCGCTGCCGCCGCGAGCAGCAGGCCTCGTCGCGTGATTTCTCGATTCAATTTCGGATCATCGTACGCCACAGTCATTCCTATTGGCTGGCGTTCTCGAGACGACCGGCACGCGGGAAACCTGACACGTTCAGATTATCGTCAGGCTGCCCGGCCAGGGCACCGAGGAACAGCAGGCTCAGCGATGACGTATCATATTCGCCGAATCGGGACTGATTGACCAGGCAGCGTTCGACGAGCGCCACACCGTTCGCCGGCCAGAGATTCCACGCCGCAAGGCCGATCAGACTCCATCCAAGAGAAATGGGAGTCGTCAGTCGCCCCACTTCATTCAGAAGGTAATCCAGAGCTTTTTCGATATGCTGCCGATCCACCATACCGGCAAGAGAAGCCAAAGCAGCTCCCGTCGTTTCGGGCATGGGACGAAGCTCCTGTCCGAACACGAATGAATTGCCGTAATTCCATCCCCCGTGGGGCAGTTGCCGGTCGAGAATCATAGCCTTCGCCTCTCGAATGCGGGCATGTCCTCCGTATCCCTCGCTATTCAACGCGATGACCGCCACGGCCGTCGGCTCAATCCAGGAATGCGTCCCGCTGATCCACGGCCATCCTTTTAAAAACGTATCGTGTCCCGCCGGTTCTTCCGACTTCGCCGCATAATGATTGCCAGTCGTCGTAAGGACAAAAGCGATGGCGCGATCCTTGGCAGACTCGCATGCCTGGTCACCCCGCCAGGCTAGAATGGCGATCGGCGTTGGCCAATAGGAGTCCGACCGGTTTGACTCTATACAGAGACGACCATCACGTTGCTGTTCTCGAAGGAGACGCGAACGTAAACGGTCAAGACTCTGGCGGTCTGCATTCGATGCCGCTAGGGCCACTGTTCCCCATGCAGTCGCATCTGTCCGGTATTGACCTCCGGGACGGTCGGCCAGGCCTCCGCCTGGCAGGACCCGGCGAAGAAGAACATCCTGAAGCACTTGAGTAATCGGTGCTCGGGTCACGCGAGACCTAAGCTTAGTGGCCAGTCAAAGCAGGGAACAACACGCGAACCATTCGGATACAAGCCGGGCCGACGGTCACGATGAACAGGCTGGGAAAGATAAAGAAAATGAGCGGAAACAATAGCTTGACCGGAAGTTTGGCCGCCATTTCTTCCGCCTTGAGCCGACGCGTCGTGCGCATCGAGTCAGAATGGACGCGAAGCGCCTGTCCGATGCTGGTCCCAAACCGATCTGTCTGCACAAGAATAGCAACCAGATTCCTCACCTCTTCCAAATTGGTGCGATGGGCCAGATTCCGCAGGGCTTCCTGGCGCGTGACACCAGTCCGCAGTTCTAAGGTCAAGACATTCAGTTCATCGTGGAGTTCCGGATGAGCGCGCTTAACCTCATCTCCGACTCTCGCGATGGCCTGATCCAGCCCAAGCCCTGCTTCCACGCAAACGACCATCAGATCCAGGGCATCCGGCATGGCCCGATTAAGAGCATCCTGCCGCGACGAAATGGCGAGTTTCAGCCAAAGCGATGGTGCATAATAGCCGCAGGCCGCTGCCAGCAGATAGAGAAATATCAAATTGGTCACAGTGGGGAAACCCAGCGCTTTTGCGGGAATTAATGTGAGCAGAAATACGAACACCGTCGCCAGGAATAGCTTCGTGCCCATGTAAAAAACGGAGGCTTTCCTGCTGCGGTACCCGGCATTGACCAGGAGAAGGCGGGTTGCCCTGGCTTCTTCCACATTGGCTGGTTGATTGAGTTTGGCAAACCACTCCAGGAGAGCATGCAGTTGGGCCTTCGCCTGTTCGGCAACTCCTTCAGGCGCATTATCCTGTACCGTCGAGTTGCCACCGTCGGCACGCCGGCGCCAGGTCTGGACTGCCTGTCTAGAATTAAAAAAGAAAAAGGCGGCCGAACTGGCAAGGATGACGCCCAAAAACGTTAGCAGCGCTGCAAGCAGTGGCATATCCATCCGATACTCCTTACACCTTGATGGCGATCATGCGTTTCATCACAATGGCGCCCATGATCATAAGAACGCTGCCAATTGTGGCGAGGTTTTGTCCGATCGGGTCCGTGAATAAGAGGCTCATGTACTCAGGGTTAATTTTATAGAGAATAAGCCCAAGTACCAACGGAAGCCCGAACAAGACAATTCCGGAGATTCTTCCTTCAGCCGATAAGGCTTTTACCCTGAGCTGTAATTCAAACCGCTTACGGATCAGACCGGCGAGTGAATCAATGATCTCGGCAAGGTTCCCGCCGGTTTCCCGCTGGACTAGCACCGACGTGACAAAGAACCGCAAGTCCACGCAGTCGAGACGTTCGGTCATGTTTTGAAGCGCTTCAGGAAGAGCGACGCCCATCGAGACTTCGTCGAACACACGCCTGAATTCCATACCGATAGGATCTGCGGCTTCCTCGCCCACGAGCTTCAATCCCACCGAGAATGCATGGCCTGCGCGAAGGGCGCGAGAGACGAGCTCCAGCGCCTCAGGCAATTGCCGCTCGAACATGGCCACCCGCTTGGTCTTCAGCCAGTACAGATATCCGGCCGGCACTGAGCCGCACCCAGCTGCGGCGATGAGCGAAAGCACGAAGGACAGGTGCATGGACCAGGAGAACACCAATGCCACCAGAGCGAAGAGCGGCATCGCTAGAACAATCATTCCCAACGGGAGACGGCAATCCGCCTGCCGATGGAGCACGCGCAGAGGTTGCACCCGTTTGACCGTCATCAGAAGATCGTTCAGCCACGGAATGCCGCTGAGCGTCTCCTTGCGAACGATCTCCAATTGCGATGCAGCCTGAGGCGCCGCCCAGTTTTGGATCCTTTCGATAGCTCGATCGGTTCCACGGGGGACGATCAAACGATGAAGCAGCACACAGCCCTGCATGAAGAGCAGGATCGTCCCGAAAATGCCCAGTGCGATCAGTGCGGTTAGCATTCATACACCTTCTGTGGGTCGAACAGGTCAGGCGGCAGAGTGACGCCTCTTGCGACCAGACGCTCATAAAACTTTGGCCGCACCCCCGTGGCTTTGAATCGTCCTTTGACCTTCCGGTTCTCGTCCAACCCCGTCTGCTGGAACACGAACAATTCCTGGAGCGTGATGAGATCGCCTTCCATGCCTACAATCTCTTGGAAGCTGATCAGTTTCCTCGTTCCATCCGACAACCGGGCAATCTGAATGATCACATCCAGCGCGGAAGACACATAATGGCGCATCGCCTTGGTCCCCAGATTCAGTCCCGCCATGGACACCAGCGTTTCGATGCGGGTTAAGGCATCGCGCGGGCTGTTGGCATGCACT
>DATICC010000548.1:0-8422 GCA_035457045.1 Woeseiaceae bacterium
CACCGAAATATTTACATATTCACGTGATCGTGGACGACGCCGGGCAGAAGCTCAGCAAACAGACTGGAGCCCCTGCGCTTGGGCGCGAACGTTGCGCTCCGCTACTGGTGGCTGCCCTGAACGCACTGGGTCAATCACCGCCAGCCGACCTTGCGGACGCCACGCTCGAACACATATGGTCGTGGGCAGAGCGGCACTGGAACATAAGCCTGCTCGCCGGCCGAAAGTCGATCGCGGCCAGTGATTACTCTTTGGCTGAAGCAAGAAATGGGCTATCGTAGACGACATTCTGGGCCAGTGCCTTTGGACGCAATATCAAAACACTCGACCTGCCTGGCGCTGCCTGGGTAACGAAGCTTGTGTTGCGGGTTGACGTTCGAATCGCGGAGGAGCCCTCAAGAGATTAGTCCATGAGTAAAACCCGCGTTATCAAGAAGTACCCGAATCGCCGTCTGTACGACACCGAAGAAAGCCGATATATCACGCTGTCCGACGTCAGGGACCTCGTGATCAAGAAGATCGACTTCGTTGTCGTCGACAAGAAAAGTGGTGAGGACATAACGCGATCCATTTTGCTGCAGGTAATCAGCGAACAAGAGCAACAGGGCGAAGCCATTATGAGCCAGGACTTCCTGTCCCAGGTAATTCGCTCTTACGGCAAGGTCGTCCCCGGGTTCATGGCCAATTACATGGAACAAAGCCTCAAATTGTTCATGACGCAGCAGCAGAACATACGAGGTCAGGTGAAACGGGTCGTCGGCGTCGATCCGGTCGGCGCCGTGGCAGACATCGCGCAGAAAAACTTCATGCGCTGGAAGGCCCTGCAGGATGAGGTGCTGCAGCGCCTGATGCGCGGATCCCGGGAACCCGAGGAAGACAACAGCACGCTGGAGGACCGTAAAAAGGCCGGGTAATATGCCCCCTGCCACTTGACAGTCCCGGTCCGATCCCCTATTTTGTGCAATGCAGCAGGGACACGCTCCCCCGCCCCCTGCTGTGAATGCCTGAAGGAGTTTCGACTCCATGGCGAGCCCCCTGCGCAAGCGGGGGGCTTTTTTTTGCCGGGATGTCGAATCCGCACTGTTCTGCCTGCGTCACGCGTTGCATATTTTCATTATGAGAACCGCAAGTCAGCGCCGGATCATCACCAGCGAGTTCCGGCCAGCCGCCTGGCTGAGGAATCGCCACGCGCAGACTATTTATCCCTCGCTGCCAATCGCACGATCGCCAAGACCGGCGTTGACACGACAGACTCTCGAGCTGCCGGACGGTGACGTCACGGTCGTGGACTGGCTCGCCGATGCTCCGGAAATGACTGACGACACGCCGCTCCTCATCGTGCTGCACGGTCTCGAGAGCTCCGCGGAATCCACGTACGCGAGGCAGCTTCTGCAGGCTGCCAAAGACCACGGCTGGCATGCAGCCGTTTTGCACTTTCGCGATTGCGGCGATTACCGCAACCGCCTGCCCCGGCGTTACCATGCCGGTGAAACCAATGATCTTCGTTATTTCCTCGGCAAACTGCGTGCAGACGGTCAGTCAGGCCCCATGCTCTCCGTCGGCTATTCGCTCGGCGGCAACGTCTTGCTCAAGTACCTCGGCGAAGACGGCATGGCCACGCCGCTGAACGCCGCCGCCGCCGTCAGCGTCCCGCTGAACCTGCACAAATGCGCAACCGCCCTTAGTCAAGGGTTTTCAAAGCTTTACCAGACACACCTGCTAAGGAGGATGAAGAAGTCAGTCAGCCGAAAATTCAACCGGCACACAGCGGCCTTTGACTGGCGGCGAACCATGAGCGCGAGGACGTTTGCTGAATTCGACGATGCTGTAACCGCACCTTTGCACGGCTTCGCAGGCAAGGACGAGTACTACGACCGCTGCAGCTCAGTACGATTCCTCGCGGGTATCGAGCGGCCAACGCTGATCATCAATTCGCTCGACGACCCGTTCATGACACCCGACATCATTCCGTCGGAGGACGCTTTGTCTGAATTCGTCACGATGGAGATCAGTGACCGTGGCGGTCATGTGGGATTCATTGACGGTGGCACACCGTGGCGACCGAGTTACTATCTGCCGCGACGGATTGTTGCGTTTCTGGAGCAGCAGATCCGGGATCCTGTTCCCGAGGCTTACGCCTTGCCGGGCATGTAACCGGGCCACTTCAGCCGCAAGATTCACAAAACAAAAAAAACGGCGCCTATCGGCGCCGTTTTTCGTTACGGAGACCGAGGATACGTCAGGCTGCTTCGACTTCCTTCATGGACAAACGTACCCGACCCTGCCGATCAACCTCCAGCACCTTCACCTGCACGATGTCGCCTTCAGCAAGTTTGTCGCTGACCTTTTCCACCCGCTCGTTGGAAATCTGCGAAATATGCACGAGCCCGTCCTTGCCGGGAAGAATCGTGACAAACGCGCCGAAATCCATGAGCCGGGCCACTCGGCCTTCATATATGCGCCCAACCTCGACTTCGGCCGTGATCAGTTCGATACGGCGGCGAGCTTCCTTGCCGGATGCGCCGTCCACGGAAGCAATGCGCACGGTACCGTCGTTTTCGATGTCGATAGTCGCGCCGGTTTCCTCGGTCATAGCTCTGATGACTGCGCCACCCTTGCCGATGACGTCCCGGATTTTCTCGGGGTCAATCTTGAAAGTTATGATCGTCGGCGCCCATTCGGACATTTCTTTACGCGGCTCGGCAATGACCTTGGCCATCTCATCGAGAATGTGCAATCGCGCGTCCTTCGCCTGGTTCAACGCAGTCTGCATGATTTCCCGGGTAATACCCTGGATTTTGATGTCCATTTGCAGGGCGGTGACGCCGGTCTTCGTCCCGGCCACCTTGAAATCCATGTCGCCCAGATGGTCTTCGTCACCGAGAATATCGGTCAACACAGCGAACTTGTCCGACTCCTTGACCAGTCCCATGGCAACCCCGGCAACCGCGGAACTCGTTGGTACGCCGGCATCCATCAGGGCAAGGCTGGTTCCGCAAACCGAAGCCATCGAGCTCGACCCGTTCGACTCGGTGATCTCGGAAACAACGCGAATAACGTATGGAAAGGCATCCATTGACGGCATGACAGCCTGGATACCGCGCTTCGCGAGCTTTCCGTGGCCGATTTCACGGCGCTTCGGCGAACCGACGAACCCGGTCTCGCCGACGCAATACGGGGGGAAATTGTAGTGCAGCATGAATTGTTCTTTTCGCTCGCCCTCGATCGCGTCAATGATCTGCGCATCGCGGCCGGTGCCCAGAGTTGTCACCACGATGGCCTGGGTCTCGCCCCGCGTGAAAATCGCGGAACCGTGTGCGCGCGGCAGGATTCCGACTTCGACCGTAATGGGCCGTACCGTCTTGTGGTCACGGCCGTCTATGCGCGGAGCGCCGGCAATGACGCGGTCCCGCACTATACGTTTCTCCAGCTTGGAAAGAGCCCCAGTAACGTGCTCGGCTGACCAAGCCGAATTGGCTGCACCAGCGACCGATTCGATTGCCGTGGCCTTGGCAGCGGCGACCGCAGCCTGCCGATCCATCTTGTCGGTGATCTTGTACGCGGCCGCCAGCTGATCTTTCGCGACGGCAGCAACCGCTGCATCAAGTGCGGCATCCGCCGCCGGAACCTGCCATTCCCAGGCCGGCTTGCCGACATCCCTGGCGAGCTCGGCGATAGCCTTGATGGCGATCTGCATCTGTTCGTGTCCGAACATGACCGCACCGAGCATGACGTCCTCTGCGAGGCATTTGGCTTCCGATTCGACCATGAGTACCGCGTCCGCGGTGCCGGCTACCACGAGGTCCAGCTGGGACTCGGCGATCTTCGCCATGCCCGGGTTCAGAACGTACTGACCGTTCTTGTATCCGACTCTGGCTGCGCCTATTGGTCCTGCGAATGGCATTCCGGAAATCGCGAGTGCGGCAGATGCGCCGATGATCGAAGGGATATCCGGATCCACGTCGGGATTCAGAGAGACCACCGTCGCGATGACCTGGACTTCGTTGGTGAAGCCTTTGGGGAACAGCGGCCGCAACGGCCTATCGATCAGCCGGGAAACCAGCGTTTCCTTCTCGCTGGGGCGCCCTTCGCGCTTGAAGAAGCCGCCGGGAATCTTGCCGGCCGCATAGGTCTTTTCCTGGTAGTTGACAGTCAACGGAAAGAAGTCACGGCCGGGTTCCGCTTGTTTCCTGCCGACTGCGGTGACAAGCACAACGGTTTCCGCCATGTTGACGAGAACGGCCCCGTCCGCCTGGCGTGCAATTGCACCGGTCTCTATCGTGATCTGGTGTTCGCCATACTGGAACGTTTTCTTGGTCGATTTCACTTTGCTACTCGATTAATTGAATTCTGACGCACGAATAACCGGTCGATTGCCCGTCTCAGGGCCGACAGTTCCGGTTACACATGTCCTGGGGTGCCGCGTTTTTCTAGCGACGTAAGCCGAGCTTGTCGATAAGCTCGCGATACCGGTCCTGATCTTTGCCCTTCAGGTAATCGAGCAACTTGCGCCGCTTGTTTACCATCTTCAGCAAACCTTGCCGGGAATGATGATCTTTTGAATGCCTGCCGAAATGCTCGGTGAGCTCTGCAATTCGCGCGGATAACAGTGCAACCTGAACTTCAGGCGAGCCGGTGTCGGATTCTCCGCGGGCATATTCCGCGACCAGCTTGCTTTTGCTCTCACTAGTAAGTGACATTTCTAAGAAACTCCAATCGTTCTCTGTATCTTTTGGCCCTGGTTTTTGAGCGCGCTATTCTAGCGGGTCATTCGGCCGGTTAATAGCCCAAAACACATAAAAATCAGGGCTTTTTCAGTCCTTTTCATGCCGCTGAATACCCCCGCCAGCAGCGCGTTTCACGTTCCGGCCCACAGGATGGCCGCCCATCAGCGGAATACTCTTTTTGGCGCCAGCCAGCCATCGGCACCGGATTCGCCCACACCGAGGAAGGCCCGGTCACGCCCGTACACTCTGAAAAGCCTGCCTGGCGAGCCGTCCGCATCGGAGTGGCGGACCCGTTGGCCGCCGCTGAACCGTCCCGCGTCCTCATCTCCGAGGCAGGCCTCGGGCCAGTCGGCCAGAGCTTTGTCTGCTGGCAACAGGCGATCGCGCAATGCGGAAGCATCACCCTCCGCGGCTTTCTCGGCTGCCGCCATGTCCAGCATGTCTGCGGCACTGAACCGCCCTACCGACTCACGGTGGAGGTTTGCCGTATGAGCCACCGTTCCTGCCGCTATGGCAATGTCTTCGACCAGCGTGCGCACGTACGTGCCCTTGGAACAACTGACGCGGAACACCAACCGGGACCCGCTGGCCTCCAGCAGCTCGATTCGCTTGATCGTGACCGGCCTGGCCTTGCGTTCAACGACCTGCCCTTGCCTGGCAAGCTCATAAAGTCGTTTGCCGTCCTTTTTCAGGGCCGAGTACATCGGCGGCACCTGCATGATCGTCCCGACAAAAGTGTCCAGCAATTGCTGCCAGTCGCCGTGATTCATGGCCGGGACGGCTGCATTGGCCGTGACCTCGCCATCTGCGTCTCCGGTATCTGTCGCTTCCCCCAACTTCGCGGTGACCCGGTAGGTCTTGTCAGCATCGAGCAAATACGCACAAACCTTGGTCGCTTCGCCAAAGCACAGCGGCAACATGCCGGTCGCTGCCGGATCAAGGGCCCCCGTGTGGCCTGCTTTCCGGGCATTGAGCAAACGCTTGACCTTTTGCAGCGCCTGGTTGGAAGTCAAGCCGGCCGGCTTGTTGAGCAGCAGCAAGCCGTCAACCGCCGCGGGAACAGGCCGGCTCCGCGTATCCACGCTCACGTATCTCTATCCTTCGCTGTTCGGGCGGTTGGCCGTGTCGATCAGGCGACTGATCCGGTCTGCGTGCGCGATGCTGTCATCGTGGCGGAAGCGCAATTCGGGAACGTGACGAATCTTCATCGCCTGTCCGAGCTTGCTCCTGAGGAACCCCGCAGCACGGTCCAGGCCGTCGAGAGCCGGCTGCGGGTCGCCATCGGGTTGCAGCAGGCTGAAATAGACCTGCGCAACGCTGAGGTCCCGGCTCAAATCGACGTTTGTCAACGACACGCCGGCGATCCCGGGATCCTTGATCTCAAACCGCAGAATGTCGCTCAGGCTGCGCATGAGCTCGGCGGCAATGCGCTGGTGACGGGGATACTCTCGCGGCATACGGTCGGGTCCTGGTGTGAACGCCTAGCTGATCGAACGAGCAATTTCAACGCGCTCGAAACACTCGATCTGGTCGCCAACCCTTACGTCGTTGTAATTCTTGACTCCGATTCCGCACTCCGTGCCCGCCCGGACTTCGTTGACCGGATCCTTGAAGCGGCGCAAGGAATCGAGCTCGCCTTCGAATATGACCACATGGTCCCGCAATACGCGGATTGGATTGGACCGCTTGACGTAGCCCTCCATCACCATGCAGCCGGCGATGTTGCCGTACTTGGGTGACTGGAAAACGTCCTTGACTTCGGCGAGTCCGACGATGGTCTCGCGAATCTCGGGCGCGAGCAGTCCGCTGAGCGCAGCTTTGACGTCGTCGATCGCCTCGTAAATGATGCTGTAATAGCGCACGTCTACGCCGGACTCCTTCATTGCTGCACGCGCTGCGGCGTCGGCACGAACGTTGAACCCGATAATGACGGCCTTGGATGCAGCCGCCAGCGTTGCGTCCGACTCCGTTATTCCGCCGACAGCCGCGCCGATCACTTTGACGCTGACCTCGTCGGTCGAGAGCCTGTTCAGCGCATCCCGCAAGGCTTCTGCACTGCCGTGCACGTCGGACTTGATGAGTACGGGAACGACCTTGCTGCCCCCCGCTGCCATCTGGCTGAACATGTCTTCGAGCTTCGATGCCTGCTGTTGGGCAAGTTTGGACTCACGGGTCTTTGCCTGCCGGAACTCGGCAACTTCGCGGGCCTTGCGCTCGTTCTTCACTACCTGGAAGTCGTCGCCGGCGTTCGGCGTCTTTGACAGTCCGAGCACGAGTACGGGTGTCGACGGTCCCGCCGAAGAAATCGAATTCTGGTTTTCGTCGAACATGTTGCGGATCCGGCCGTATTCCTCGCCGGCGATGATCATGTCGCCCTGCTTCAGCATGCCTGACTGAACCAGCAGCGTGGCCACAGCACCCCGACCTTTCTCGAGGCTGGACTCGATCACGATTCCGCGTGCAGGGCCATCGGCGACCGCTTCCAGCGACATGACCTCGGCCTGCAACAGGATCGAATCGAGCAGCGAGTCAACGCCCTGGCCGGTATGCGCCGATACCTGCACGAACAGGTTTTCACCGCCCCAGGCTTCGGAAATGATGCCGTGCTGGGAGAGTTCGCTGCGCACCCTTTCCGGATCGGCGTTTTCCTTGTCCATCTTGTTGATCGCGACGACGATCGGCACGCCGGCAGCTTTCGCATGCTGGATCGCTTCGACCGTCTGAGGCATGACACCGTCATCGGCGGCAACCACGAGAATTACGATATCGGTCGCCTGGGCGCCGCGTGCGCGCATCGCGGTAAAGGCGGCATGACCTGGCGTATCGAGGAACGTGATCGTTCCTTTGTCGGTCTCGACGTGATAGGCCCCGATGTGCTGCGTTATGCCGCCGGCCTCGCCTGCCGCAACCTTGGTGCGGCGAATATAGTCCAGCAGGGATGTCTTGCCATGATCGACATGGCCCATGATGGTGACGACCGGTGCGCGCGCAGACTTTTCACCCTCCGGAATCTCGTCCGCCAGCAGGGCAACATCGACGCTGGTACCACTGACCGGCTTGGGTATGTGGCCAAGTTCTTCGACCACTAGGATTGCGGTGTCCTGATCGATGACCTGATTGATGGTCACCATTGCACCCATGTTGAAAAGGACCCGCACAACCTCGTTGCCCTTGACCGCCATGCGCTGTGCCAATTCCGAAACAGCGATGCTTTCCGGAATCTCCACCTCGCGAACCACCGGTGCGGTCGGCATTTCAAAGCCGTGCTGACCATCGGTCGTCAGTGCGACGGCTCGACGTCGTACGGGCGTCTTCCGCTTGCGCCTGCCGCTCTTGTCACCCGCAACGTGCAGCTCCTGCCGCCCATACCGGGTCTCCGGCGCCTTCTTGCGTTTGTCCTTGTCTTTGCTGCGCCGCTCACGCGCATCCTGATCGGCACGCTCGAGCCTGGCCTTTTCTTCGGCCGCCGCATGCTCCCGAAGTTCGCGGGCCTCCCGGGCTTCCTTCGCTTCCCGGGCTTCCAGCTCGGCTTGTTTCTTCTGTTCATCAGCCAGCCGCCGGCTTTCCTCGGCTGCCACAGCCAGTCTTTCCTTTTCCGCACGCAGCCGTTCCTGCTCGTTTTTGGCCGCGTCGATTCGTTCCTGCTCTTCCTGCCGCTTGCGATCCAGTTCTTCCTGTTCCTGCTGGGCCTGTTT
>DATICC010000549.1:0-2433 GCA_035457045.1 Woeseiaceae bacterium
TGCAACAGGCAGAGAAGCGCAAGTTCGCCAGTGGCGCGAGCCCGGTGCCGGATGCCGACCTGGGATTCGAGTACCTGTTGAACGTGCTGCGCCTTCCGCAGGGCTTCAGCGAAACCGGACTGCGGCAACGCACCGGGCTCTGCCTCGATGCGCTGCGGCCGCAACTGGAGCGAGCGGCAGGAAAGGGGCTGATAGCGAGCCAGGACGGCGTGGACTGGAAGCCCACCGCTCTGGGATGGCGTTTCCTCAACGACCTGCAGGCCGAGTTCCTGCCGGCCTGAGGGAAACCCGCGGATGATGACCAGGCCCGCTTATGCACAACGGCAGGCCTTGCACTATGATTTCCGGGCAATTAGCCCCGATACTCAGTCCAGCCGTTCAAAATCACCAGTAAGTAATTGAAAAAGCAAGTGTTTTATATTTGGACACAAAATAGACATATTGGTACTCGGGCTTTAGAAATGCTCACTTAGCTCACTGACTCAATTTCCTTCCACAATCTTATCCACAGCTTTTGTGGATAATAATTGCGGCCGGCCGCGCTCCCCCGTCCCTGCTTGCGACAAAAACGTCTTACCTATATGCTACGCGGCCTTTTCGGCCTGCCACCGCTTACGGCGTCGGCAGGAACGACACCCCGAGGTATCCCTATGAAGCCCGAGATTCATCCCAACTACAAAGAGATCAAGGTGACTTGCAGTTGCGGCAACGAGTTCACGACACGCTCGACGCTCGGCGAGGACCTCGGTATCGAAGTCTGCTCTTCCTGCCATCCGTTCTATACCGGCAAGCAGAAGATCGTGGACAGCGGTGGCCGGGTCGACAAGTTCCGTCGCAAGTACGGCATCAGCTGACGAAAGGCGGTTTCGCCGCCGGTTTCATTTGCTCACTTTTCAAGCTTGCGGCACCATGACGGGCTGCAGGCGGTGTGTCTGCTGCGCCCGATTCGTGTGCGTGGCGCACCGCCGCGGCGACCGGGCTCGCAACGAGTCGGCCTGCGTGAACCGAAACCAAGGAAAAACATGAGCAAAGACGCATATACGCTGACCGGCCCGGACGGCAAGTCCACGACGCTCCCCGTACATAAAGGTACGCTGGGGCCGGACGTCATCGATATCGGGCAGCTATATAAGGAACAGGGCGTATTTACGTTCGATCCCGGCTACGTCGCGACGGGCAGTTGCAAGAGTGACATCACCTTTATCGACGGCGATGAAGGTGTCTTGCTGTATCGCGGCATTCCAATCGAGCAGCTGGCGCAGAACTCGAACTTCATCGAGGTTGCGTACCTGCTCCTCTATGGCGAGCTGCCCAACAAGCCCCAACTGGATGCGTTCGATACATCGATACGCACCCACACCATGCTCAATGAAGGGATGCTGCGATTCTTCAACGGGTTTCGCTACGACGCTCACCCGATGGCAATGCTGTCTGCCGTGGTCGGCTCGATGTCTGCCTATTATCACGACACGATGGACGTGAATGACCCGGGTACTCATGACATCTTTACCCATCGCATTCTCGCCAAACTTCCGACCATCGCGGCCGCGGCGCACAAGCTCACCGCCGGCCAGCCGTTCGTCTATCCGCGAAACGACCTGAACTACACGGAGAACCTGCTGCACATGTTCTTTGCAGTACCGGCCGAGACGTATCAGATCAACAAGATTGCGGCGCAGGCACTGGATCTGTTATTCATCCTCCACGCCGACCACGAGCAGAACTGTTCCACATCGACGGTCAGAATGGCCGGCAGCTCAGGCGCCAATCCCTATTCGGCGATTGCGGCGGGCATCGCCGCATTGTGGGGCCCCGCACACGGCGGTGCGAACGAAGCCGTGCTGCGCATGCTCGAGGAAATCGGAGATGCCAGGAACATTCCGAAGTTCGTTGCACGCGCCAAGGACAAATCCGACCCGTTCCGACTGATGGGATTCGGCCATCGCGTGTACAAGAACTTCGATCCCCGCGCCACCATCATCCGCGAGATGTGCCATAAGGTCCTGGCGCAGATGGGACGTACCGACACACCGATGTTCGACCTTGCGCTTGCACTCGAGGAAGTTGCGCTGAAGGACGAATATTTCATCGAGAAAAGCCTGTATCCAAATGTCGATTTCTATTCCGGTATCATTTACAAGGCGCTCGGCATCCCGACGTCCATGTTTACCGTCATGTTTGCCATTGGCCGCACCGTCGGCTGGGTTGCGCACTGGCGCGAGATGATCACGGATCCGGCTTTGCGGATCAGCCGCCCCCGGCAGCTCTACACCGGGCCGGTGCAACGCAACTACGTGCACCTCAACAAGCGCTAGGAAAAAGGGGTCGAACCGGACTAAGAAAGGTGCCGGGTTTATTTAGCGTCTGAGCAGGGCACGGCAGCCGGGGGGAGGCCCGTGTCGGGATGGCTCCCTGCGGTCCGCTTGATTCCCG
>DATICC010000550.1:0-2113 GCA_035457045.1 Woeseiaceae bacterium
TAACCCTGGAAGTTCCTTTGCAAGGTCCCGGATTGCCGTGCCACGACCAGGTCGTCGTGTGGCAGCGCAAAGTGATCCATGCCGATGTATTCGTAGCCGGCGGCGCTCAGCCGGTCAATGGTATTGTGAAAAATCCGTAACTTCACATGCGGAGCCGGGATGTGCGCCTCGCTGATCATGCGCTGACCCTTGAAGCGCAGTGGCAGGTGGGCATAGTTATAGGTGGCAATACGATCGGGACGCATGGCGATGACCGTGGCCAGCGTGCGGTCGAAACTTTCAACGGTCTGTTGCGGCAGCCCGTAGATCAGGTCGAACGAGACGGAGTTGAACTTGCTGTGGCGCGCGGCCGCCAGGAGTCGATCGACGTCGTCAACGGTTTGGACGCGATTGACTGCCTTCTGTACCCGCGCATCGAAATCCTGGACCCCGAGGCTCAGCCGGTTGAAGCCCAGGTTACCCAGGAGGGCAATGGCCTCGCGATCCACGGTACGCGGATCGACCTCGATCGAAAACTCGCGGCTGCCACCCTGTTCGAGGCTGAACGCTTCGTCCAGCCAGCCCATCAGTTCAATCAGCTCGCGCTGATCCAGGTAGGTTGGTGTACCACCGCCGAAATGCAACTGCCGGACATTTCGGCCCTGGTCGAACAGCGCTGCCTGGAGCTGAATTTCCTTCTGCAGCGCGCAAAGGTAGCTCTGCACCCGCGACACGCTTCGCGTAACGATCTTGTTGCACGCGCAGTAATAGCAAAGTGATCGGCAGAAGGGTATGTGCACGTACAGCGACAGGGGTTTGCCGGAGTCGTTACTGGCGATCGCGTTTTGCCGATAGGCGTCAGCGGTAAAATCCGTGGTGAATTGCGTGGCCGTGGGGTAGGACGTATAGCGCGGGCCTCGGCCGCCATAGCGGGACACGAGTATCTCGTCGAAGCACACCGCGCTTGTTGTCTCAACCATGGCCGTCGCACCGGGATTCGTCCGGGGAACATACTGACGGACAGCGCTCGCCGGGTGTATGGGTATTAACCGCAACCGGTATCGATCCCGATCCTCTGGAACCTCAGGCCCGGCGCAGGCCGTGGCAAAGGTAAAGTGCGACGGTAAACAGCAACATGGCGACGGCCTGGTGGCTTGCCGCGAGCAGCGTCGGCACAAACAGCAGCAATGTCGATATGCCGAGAGCGACCTGCAGAACCGCGGTGTGCACCAGCGCATTGACCGCCTTGCGCAGGCGTGCCGGCAAATCGGCGCGCCGGACGTAGAACCAGTACACGAGGATCAGGGCAAAGGTCGAAATCGCGAGCAGCCGATGGTCGAATTGCACTGTCGCAAGGTTATCCAGGAAATTTCGCCAGGCGGGCTCGAGCGACAACATGCCCGGCGGCAACCAGTAGTCGCCCATCATCGGGAAGGTGTTGTAGATCTTCCCGGCCTTGAGTCCGGCCACCAGGCCGCCGGAAACGATCGTCAGCGACACCAGTGCCGTCAATGCCACGGTCCGTCCATACCACGGGTGTTTCGATTCCCCCGTGCCCGGGTACAGCAGCGACAGGGCGACCCACAGCATGTATGCGTAGATCAAAAACGCCGCCACCAGGTGCGCCGTCAACCGGTAATGACTGACATGTGGATTCTCCACCAGGCCGCTCATCACCATGTACCAGCCGAGCGCACCCTGCAGTCCGCCGAGCACGAACATCAGCAGGTACTTCGGCAGCTCGCGTTTCTGTATGTGTCCTTTCCACAGGAAGACGAGGAATGGCAGTAGAAATACCACGCCGATCGTGCGGCCGAGCAGCCGGTGCAGGTATTCGAGCCAGTAGATACCCTTGAAGTCATGCACGTCCATGTGCGAGTTCACCTGCCGGAACTCCGGCGAATCGCGATACTGATCGAAGGCATCCTGCCATGCCTGCTCGGATAGCGGTGGCAGGACGCCGGAAACCGGCCGCCACTCCACGATCGAGAGGCCGGACCCGGTGAGTCGGGTTACGCCGCCGAGAACGACCATGGCGAACACGAGGCCGCAGCAGACCAGCAGCCAGGTGGCGACCAGGCGATCAGCGGCTTGTTTGTCTGCGGGCATTCCTGGTCACCGACTCCGGCGTACG
>DATICC010000551.1:0-4113 GCA_035457045.1 Woeseiaceae bacterium
ATGCACTTCCGCGGGTCGCTTGCTCGCGGAAGAGTCACTGGACACGATCCAGCTTCCCGATTTCCTGATCCAGTCGCCTGACGATGCCCTGGACGTATTCGACTTCCACACCGTGGCAAAGCACAAGTTGCCGCCGGCGCACTACGGCTACCTTGCGACCGGTACTGACGGCAATGAGACCTTGTCCGCCAATCGGCACGCTTTCAACGACGTGTACCTTCGGCCGATGCGTATGGTCGATACGAGCGAGATCAACCTCGAGGCCACCCTGCTCGACGAACAGCTGAAATCGCCGATCGTACTCGCGCCTGTCGGCAGTCAGCGCGCCTTCCATCCCGATGCGGAACTTGCAACCGCTCGTGCCGCCAGGGCGCAGGAGCACTTGCAGATATTGTCGAACGTGGCGTCGAGCTCGATCGAAGATGTCATCGAGGCGCGCGGCCAACCTGTCTGGTTTCAGCTGTACCCGACCAACAAGTGGTCAACTGCCCGGTCGATGCTGGAGCGAGCCGAACGCGCCGGCGCGCGCGTGGTCGTATTGACCGTCGACCTCAACTCCGGGAGTAATCGCGTACTGCTGGGTCAATTCAAGCGCACGGACGGCCGTGACTGCTCGTCCTGCCACGGCACAGGCAGCATCGATGATTTCCTGCGCATGAATCCGATGTACAAGGGTTCACGTGTTTCCTACGCGGATTTCGACATGTCCGGCATGACGTGGGACTACATCGACCGGATTCGACAGGTCACGTCGATGAAGATCGTCGTCAAAGGCATCGTCACCCGCGAGGATGCAGAAAGCGCAATCGGGGCCGGCGTGGATGCGGTTTACGTTTCCAATCACGGTGGCCGTGCGGAGGCCAGCGGCCGGGGTGCCATCGAGAGTCTGCCTGAGGTCGCCGCCGCCGTGGGCGGCCGCGTGCCGGTCATGGTCGACAGCGGTTTCCGGCGTGGAACCGACATTTTCAAGGCCCTGGCGATGGGCGCGGACGCCGTGTGCATCGGCCGCGCGTATATCTGGGCATTGGCGGCCTTCGGCCAGGCAGGCGTCGAAAAGGTCCTCGAGATGTTGAACGCCGAACTGTCAATGGTGATGAGCCAGGTGGGCGCACGAAGCATTGCGGAAATCAGCGCTCAGCACATCGGAACGCGAAGTTAAGGATATGGTCACAGTATCGGCGACGTGAGCGCGCCAGCTCACCAGCAGAGATAGGCCACCGATGTCGGAATTGCGCAGCCTCGAACGAACGACTGATGCCCTGGCGGTTTTTCCGCGCCAGCTCAAGCAGGTTTTCGACTTGTTCCCTGTGAATCGCCGTAACTGGGCGCCCCGTTCCTGGCACGGCGTTCCGAGCGAAGCGCTCACGGCGATCGAACAGATTTCGCACGTTCTCGACATCGAGGTCGAGGGTTACCAGGTTCGCTTCAAGCGAATTCGATCGGAGACCGATCCTGTCCTCCCCGACTTGCCCGGCGAACAAATGGCCGCAGAACGAAACTATGCGGGATACGACCCGGACGATGTACTTGCGCGCTTTGGCGCCGCCCGGTTGGAGACGATAGAAACGATCCGGGGATTTGCACAAGGGGAGCTTTCTCGTACCGGCATATTCGAAGGCACGCGCACGACGCTTGCCGGGATGGTTCACTTCCTCTGCAGCCATGACCAGCAACACCTTTCCGGCTTGCAGTGGTTGCTGGCGAAGCTGGAGCAGGAGGCTGCGGTCGCCCGATAACTCATTGGACCGGACGCGAGGGATTCGCGTCGTTTCCTGACGTGCTCCTGCATTTCCGCAATCCTGCGACAGGTGCCAGCTGTCGGAAAGCCCCTGGCAAGAGTATTCTCGGCAGCCTGAAACGGTTAACCGAGGTATCTTATGCGCTACCGACTGTGTTTATCGCTCCTCCTCCCTGCAATCGGACTGGTCGCCTGCGGGCCCTCGACGGATGAATCCGCCGACGCGCGCGACGACGCAGAAGTGCAAGGCGAGGCACCCCAGGACGAAGCGGCCCTGATGAGGCAGGCTGCGATTGAGGCCGGCATTCCCATACCCGACGAGGAAATCCCCGTCGTCAGCGACCGAACCTACACGGCCGGCTACAGCCAGTTGAAGGTGAGCGGACACTTCGACATCGATGCGAGCCCGGCGCTCGACACGGTGGCGAGCATCACCAGTGGTGGGTACACCTGGATCCAGTACGGCACCTCCGGGTCGGACACTCCCAACGCGACCGTCACGATTGGCAGTGGCGACATCGGAATTTCGGTTGCCGTCGGACGCTACGTTGCAACCGGCACCACGACGGAATGCACGATGACGACAACCGTGACCGATACAAAGGTCTCAGGCCAATTCAAGTGCCCGAAGGTCACCGGTTACAACCAGGCTGACGGCAGCATGGGCGACGTCACGATTGAGATCGACTTCGAAGCGACTTCGTGAGGCCGGTCGCATCCTGGCAGGATGGCTGATGCTGGCCGTCTGCTCAGGCATCATACTCGGGGCTGCATGTCGCATCGTCATGCGCATGGTCGCGCTCGAAGCGGATCAGCCTGGCGATGTTGAATCCTGACGTCAGAGAGCATTATGAATGCTCTATGAAACGGAGGTCGTTCCGGAAGTGCTAACGCAATTCCGGGCCCCGGGAGCCGAGCCAATGGCGCTGGTTGTGTTCCTCAAAGGCATCAACGTTGGCGGTCACAGGCGATTGCGCCCGAGCGCCGTAGCCAATCACCTGCGGCGCTTTGGCGTCGTCAGCATTGGCGCCACCGGGACCTTTGTCGTGCGCAAGCCTGTTTCGAGAGCGAGGATTCGCGCGGAGATCAGTGCCCGCTTGGCATTCGAGACCGAAGCAGCCATCTGCACCGGCAAGGAAATCCTGCTACTCCTCGAGAACGATCCGTTCCGCTATCGCCGGCCGGAACGTAACCTCATTCCGTTCGTCGGGATAATGGCGAGACGCAGGCAGTTTCCGGCCACGCTCCCGCTCAAGCTTCCTGCAGACGGCGACTGGTGCGTCAAAGTGCTGCGCTGCGAGGGCCGGTTTGTCCTGGGCTTGCACTATCGCCGGATGAAGGCCATCGCCTTGCTCGGCCAACTCGAAAAGATGCTCGGCTTGCCGATCACGTTCCGCAGCTGGAGCACGATGGTGAAAGTTGGACAGGCTTTGCGGTCGTCGTGATCAGGTGGAAAAGATGACGAAAATGGGTCGAACCGACTCGATAATGGTGTCAGGTTTATTTTTCCCGGAGGCCAAGTCGCAAGCCGGTTCCAATATGGATAAATAAACCCGGCACCATTATTGAATCGGTTCGGCACCGTTATGCGATGCGGATGACCACCTTGCCGAAGTGCTTGCCAGTCCGCGCGTACTCGTAGGCGTCGGACGCATCGGCGAAAGGAAATACGCGATCGACCACCGGCTGCATGCGGTTCACCGCAATCGCCTCGTTCATCTGCTCGAACATCGCGCGGCTGCCGACGAACACGCCGCACAGGCGTGCGTTTTTCATCATCAGGCCGTGCGGGTTGGTATCGCCATCGCGCCCCGCCAGCACGCCAATCAGCGTGACCTGCCCGCGGAAACCGACACACTGGAATGACTTCGCGAGCGTGCCCACGCCGCCGACCTCGATGACATGATCGACGCCCCGTCCTTCCGTGAGTTTCAGCACCTCTTCGTGCCACTCCGGCGACTTCGCGTAATTGATGGTCGCTGTCGCACCGAGCTTCGTCGCGCGCGCGAGTTTCGCGTCACTCGACGACGTGACGATGACTCGTGCGCCGCCCATCCGTGCGAACTGCAGTGCGAATATCGACACGCCGCCCGTGCCGAGAGCGAGCACCGTCTGGCCTGCGCGCAGCGTGCCGCTCACGTTGAGCGCGTTCCACGCCGTCACGCCCGCGCAAGGCAGCGTCGCCGCTTCCTCGTAGCTGAGGTGTGCGGGGCAATGCACAGCACCCTGCTCGTCGAGGACGATGTACTCTGTGAGCATGCCATCCAGGGGCGAGCCCAGCGCAGCAAACGAAGAACGATCGGGAATGCCGTCGATCCATACCTGGAAAAACGCAGCGGCCACACGATCTCCGGTTTTGAAGCGGGTGACGTTGC
>DATICC010000552.1:0-4819 GCA_035457045.1 Woeseiaceae bacterium
TCGCAATTGTCGATGCCATTCCGCAACGCATTCCGGCGTGCCCTCGAGACCTGGCCAGGCTCGACCTCGACACCGAGCACCCGGCCCGCGTGCCGGGCAAGCGGCAGGGAGAAATTACCGATCCCGCAAAACAGGTCCAGAACTGCATCTCCTTCGAGCGGCTGCAGCAACTCCAGCGCCTTGACTATCATCATGCGGTTGACAGGGCCATTGACCTGGACGAAATCCGTGGCCGTAAATTCCAGTTGCAGCTCGTATTCAGGCAGATCGTAGTACAAGGCCACCGGTGGGACCGGCCACAAGGCCTCGACGGAATCCGGACCGGCCGGCTGCAAGGCGATCTGCAACCCGTGGCGCTCGGCAAACCGGGCCATCGCATCACGGTCGGCCGCGCCGGGGTTGTCGAGTACACGAAAAACCAGTTCGCAGCGGTTGTCGGCGACGGCAACTTCGATCTGCGGCAGGCGGCTGCGTATGCTCAAAGTTCCGATCAGTTCACTCAGCGGATCGATCAGTGCATCGGCCGGGTGGGCCAGCACCTCGCAACGGTGCATGTTGGTGACGTAAGGTGCATGGCGCTCGCGGAATCCCACCAGCACCCTGCCCTTCGCGGCAACATCCTTGACAGCAAGGCGCGCGCGGCGACGGTATCCCCAGCCGCCGTCCGGCGACGCATCGAACAGCGGCGGCAGCCAGTACTCGGGTTCGGTGCGGCCGATACGCAGGATCGAATCACGGAGCGATTGCTCTTTGATTCGGCGCTGTTCGGCGCCGCTGACGTGTTGCAGGGAACAACCGCCGCAGACTCCGTAGACCTCGCAGCGCGGCTGCACTCGCGACGGGGATGCACTCAGCACCTCCACCAGTTCGGCATCATCGTAACTGCGGTGCCGCTTGCGGCGCAGGAATCGCACGTCTTCGCCCTGCAAGGCTCCGGCGACGAAGACCTTTTTCCCGGGCAGCTCCGCGATGCCGCGGCCGTCGTGCGTTACGGCACTGATGCGCGCCGATTCCGGTTCACGTTGCCGGGCCATCCGCTGCGCTTCAGTCCTGCGGCCAGGCGGCAAGAAATTCGTCGAGGTGCGGACGATTCATGCCCTGCAGAGTCGCGCGCACGAGCTCGAACTCGCGCGCCAGACCCTTGGTATCCAGGCGACCGCGCATGTGCTCGAAGCGCAGGTATATGAGATAGGTATTCAGCACGTCGGTCTCGCAGTAATTGCGGATATCCTCGATACCACCCTGCAGCCATGCGTCCCGGACCTTGTCGCCGCTCATCCCCAGCTTGCCGGGGAAGCCGAGCAGCACAGCCGTCTGCTCCAGGCTCGCGCGGCCGCGCATCTGGAAACCAGACAGCACGTCCATCAGGTCGATGTGCCGCCAGTGAAAACGGCCAAGGTAATTGTTGTAGCGGTAGTCACGATCGTTGTCGCCGACTTCCCAGTACCGGGGTGCCTGTATGCCGTGACGCAAGGCACGATAATGCAGCACCGGCAAGTCGAATCCCCCGCCGTTCCAGGAAACCAGGTCCGGGGCATAACGTTCGATGCCATCGAAGAATCGGCGCACCAGCTCCGCCTCGTCCGACTCCGGATCCCCGAGACTCCAAAGGCGAAAGCTTTCCCCGGTGCGCAGGCCGACGGAAATCGCAACGATGCGCTGCTGGTGCGGCGGAAGGAATTCGCTGCCGGTTTCCTGCAGCCGGTTGAAACTCATGGCCGTACCGACATCCTCGTCCGACAATCCTTCGAGCTTCCACATGCGGCGGCCGAAATCCACATCCGGAACGGTCTCGATATCGAACGTGAAGCAATGCATCAGGATATTCCTGCCATGTCAGTCCACGCGGCATTCCACGACAGCGAATGCCAACACCAGGCCGGCGTCATCCGACAGGCTGACATGTCCTGCACCGATGCCCAGCTCCCTGCAAACGCCCCTGCCGCGCTCGGACCAGATGACCATCGGACGTCCCCATGCGCTATTGACAATGCCGACATCGCGGATCCACATGCCATGAGCAAATCCGGTGCCCATTGCCTTGACCGTAGCTTCCTTGGCCGCAAAGCGCATGGCAAGGAAACGCACCGGCCATTTGCTGCGTGCGAAGAGTGCGCGTTCCTCCTCCATCAGCAGCCGGTCCACGAAATGCTTGCCGAAACGCTCGTAGGTCTGCTGGACGCGTGCAAGTTCGACGATATCCGTGCCGACACCATAGATCACGGCCTCAAGCTCCGGCGCGCGCAGCAGACAGGAGCTGTTTCATTTTCCTGACCGCCTGATCCAGACCGTCGAACAGCGCACGGGCTATGATGGCATGCCCGATATTCAGCTCACGAATGCCCGCAATGGCGGCAACCGGGCCGACATTGTCGTAATTCAGGCCGTGCCCCGCATGTACGATCAGGCCGATTTCCGCGCCATGGCGGACGGCATCACGGATCCTCTGCAACTCACGTTGCTGCTTTGCGCCGCTGGCATCGGCATACGCGCCGGTATGCAGCTCCACCACGGGCGCACCGCTCTCCGCCGCCGCATCCAGTTGCCGCCGGTCCGGATCGATGAACAGCGACACACGAATCCCGGACTCTGCAAGTCGCGAGCAGGCTTCCGCGACGGACCGCCGATGTGCCAATACGTCGAGGCCGCCCTCTGTGGTCACTTCTGCACGCCTCTCGGGCACCAGGCAGCAATCGCGCGGCCGCACCTTCAATGCGAAATCGACCATTTCGCCGGTTACAGCCATCTCCAGATTCATGTGCGTCGTCAGGATCTCCCGGATGGCAAAGACATCACTGTCCTGGATGTGACGCCGGTCCTCCCGCAGGTGCACCGTGATGCTGTCGGCTCCGGCATATTCCGCGATTTTCGCGGCCATTTGCGGTTCCGGGTAGCGAGTACCGCGAGCCTGCCGGAGCGTCGCGACATGATCGATGTTTACACCGAGGTGTAGTGTGTCATGCCCTTTCAAAGCAGGTTCCTGTTGTCCGCGCTCTCGATCGCATTGTCCGGGATGCGGGCCGTATCTCGCAACTCGAGCAACACCTGGCGCGTCTTCAGCTCCCTGCCGCCCAGATGAAATGCGATCACATCCCGCAACAGCCGTGTTGCCGCCTGCAGCACTTCCCTGCTGCTGAAATCCTGCCGGCCGATCGCCAGCAACGCATCGCCGCTGTAGCTGCCCGGACTCTCTCCGCGACTGACGGGCACCGGGCCCTGGTCGGCGCGGTACTCGTAGTACAAGTCGGGACGCAACGGCGCGTGTGCCCTTGCGTCGTGATCAAGTATCAATGCGTAACCGAGGTTGCGCAGCAACGCGATCTCGAACTCGCGCAGGCATGCCGACAGATCGCTGCGCCGGGCAAGACCATCGACTGCTTGGGCGTAGGCCGCAAAGATCTCCGGTTGCGGATCGTGTCGGTGCAGGAGATTGAGCAACAGCTCGTTCAAGTAGTAACCGGCCAGCAACGCCTCGCCGTTCAATGCAATCGGAGGCCCGTCCATTTCCGCCCCTGTCAGCGTCCCGAGGTCAGAACGAATCGACCACGAAACCTGCAGCGGCATGAAGGGCCGGAGGATGCCGCGCAACCGCGACTTCGCGCCGCGGCTGCCACGGGCAACCAGCGTCAGCCTGCCGTTGTCGCGACTGATGATGTCGAGCAGCTGGCTGGAATCGCGAAACGGCCGGTGGTGCAGCAGCCACGCCGGCGCGTTCGATATGCGCTTGTTGACGATCAATCGACGCGCCCGGAAGGTGCGTCGAAGCCGAGACTCAGCAGGTCTCGTTCGCTGTCGGCCCAGTTTTCCTTTACACGAACCCACAACTCCAGATGCACCGGCACGGCAAGACGCTCGCGCAACTCGAGCCTGGCCGACTTGCCCACCCGCTTGAGCATGCTGCCGCCCTTGCCGACAACGATGCCTTTCTGGCTGGTTTTTTCCACCCAGATCACGGCATGAATGCTTATGCCGTTGTCGTCACGCTCGAAACGCTCGATCTGCACTGTGAGCCCGTACGGGAGTTCCTGCCGCAAGGTCAGCGTCAGTTTCTCACGAATGATTTCCGCCGCCCGGAATTCCTCTCCGCGATCAGAAACCGCATTCACAGGAAAAAGTGCCGGTGAGGCCGGGAGGTACTGCGGGATCAGTTTCAGGAGCTGACCCAGATTGTCTCCCTTGACCGCGGATACGGGTACCACTTCAGAGAACCGGTGGCGCAGCGAGATGCTGGCAATGTGTTCGAGCAGGGCTTCTTTCGGCACGACCTTGTCGACCTTGTTCAGTATGGCAAACGATGCTATGGACGATTGACCTATGCGCCGCAATACGTCGTCATCCTCGGCCGTCCATCGCCCTGCTTCGGTCACGAAAAGTACCAGGTCCGCGTCGGCGAGTGCGGTCGCGGCGGACCGGTTCATCATCCTGTTCATTGCCCTGCCCGCATCACGATGCAACCCGGGTGTATCGACAAATACGATCTGGCTGTCGTCGGACGATCGAATTCCCAGTATGCGGTGACGCGTCGTCTGGGGTTTCGGCGTCACGATGCTGACCTTTTCGCCCACCAGCGCATTCATCAGGGTCGACTTGCCCACGTTCGGCCTGCCGACGACAGCAACGAATCCGCACCTGAATTCGCCGCTCATGACCCGGAATCCAGCATTGCCAGCATGCGCTCGGCAGCCTGCTGTTCTGCGTCGCGACGCGAGCCGCCTCTACCGGTTGACTGCCTGTCGCCCACGGAACAGCTGATGATGAAGGTCTGCTGATGTGCCTTGCCGCTGACGTCTTCCATCCGGTACTCGGGCAACGGCAGCTG
>DATICC010000553.1:0-5635 GCA_035457045.1 Woeseiaceae bacterium
CTCGTAAGCCAGGGGCTGCGGCGAATTCGTGCCGGTCACGCCGTTGCCGGAATTTCAGCGCTACTCGAACAGGCAGGACGCCAGCCGGCTCGCGCGCTGAGCGCCGACCTGGGTTTTGTCGTCGGGCCGCGGCTGAACGCAGCCGGTCGGCTGGAGGACATGTCCATCGGCATCGAATGCCTGCTCACCGACGATATTCAAAACGCAAGGCGGATCGCTGCAAGCCTCGATGGGATCAACCGGGATCGCCAGGACATCGAGGCGGTGATGCGCGACCAGGCATTCGAGATCCTGGACTCTGTCGGCAGCGGCAGCCTGCCGGATTGCGTCAGTGTTTTTGATCCGCGCTGGCATCAGGGCGTGGTCGGCCTCATCGCATCGCGAGTCCGCGAAAAATGGCATCGCCCGGCAATCGCTTTCGCACGCAGCGAAGAGGGTGAACTGAAGGGTTCCGCACGTTCGGTCCCTGGGGTGCACATTCGCGATCTGCTGGAGAGTGTTGCCACGACCCATCCCGGTTTGCTGCGCCGTTTCGGCGGGCATGCGATGGCGGCAGGGCTGACCCTGGCAGAAAAGGACTTCGCAGGCTTCGCTGACGCCGCGGCAAGACAGCTCAGGCAACTGTATCCGCTAGCGGATTTCAGCGGCGTCATACTGACCGACGGGGCGCTGCCGTCAAGCGCCCTGAACCTCGGGTTTGCGAGGTTGCTGCGTGAGGCTGGTCCCTGGGGCGCCGGTTTCGCGGAGCCGCTCTTTCACGGGGAGTTCGAGATCGTGGAGCAGCGCACGGTAGGTGATCGCCATCTGAAACTGAAGGTTCGGTCTGCGGACGACAAACGGGTCATCGACGCGATCGCCTTCCGCCAGGCAGGACCCGACTACGGCAGGCATGCGCAGTTGACCTACCGACTCGACATCAATGACTACCGCGGCGACGAGACTCCGCAGCTGGTGGTCGAACAGATCGTGAGCATTGCGTGATAACATCCTGCGTTTTTGCGCGGCCGGATCCCTCTTGACGATGGAAAGCAACCAGATCAAAACCTGGGTCTCCGATTTGACGGAACGCATCAAGGCGTTAAGGGGGTACCTTTGACTACGAGACGTCGGCCGAAAGGCTGACCGAAGTCGGTCGGGAACTCGAGGATCCCGGGGTATGGGGCGATCCGGATCGGGCCAGGTCGCTGGGGAAGGAAAAGGCCCAGCTTGAGGGCGTGGTGGTCGTGCTCGACAGGCTGACCCGGAGCATCGGTGAGTCCGCGGAATTGCTCGAACTGGCGATCGACGAGAAGGACGCAGCGGCGCTCGCTGGTATCGAAGCCGACCTTGACGGTATCGAGTCCGAGGTCGCCGGACTGGAGTTTCGCCGCATGTTCAGCGGCGAAATGGACCAGGCCAACGCGTTCGTCGACATCCAGTCCGGAGCCGGTGGCACCGAGGCGCAGGACTGGGCCGAAATGCTGCTCCGCATGTACCTGCGCTGGGCAGAGTCACACGGTTTCGCAACGGAAGTCATCGAAGCCTCCGCCGGCGAGGTTGCCGGAATAAAGAGCGCCACCGTGCTGGTCTCGGGCGATCACGCGTACGGCTGGCTGCGGACGGAGACCGGCGTGCACCGCCTCGTCCGCAAGTCGCCGTTCGATTCAGGCAACCGGCGCCACACTTCGTTCGCATCGGTGTTCGTTTCCCCCGAGGTCGACGATGACATTGAAATCGAAATCGATCCGTCCGAATTGCGCATAGACGTCTATCGGGCCAGCGGTGCCGGCGGTCAACACGTGAACAGAACGGAATCGGCGGTGCGCATTACCCACCTGCCGACCAACATCGTGGTTCAGTGCCAGAACGACCGGTCCCAGCACAAGAACAAGGCGACCGCATTGAAACAACTGAAGGCCAAATTGTACGAATTCGAACTGCAGAAGCGCAGGGCAAAGGCATCGGAGATCGAGGACAGCAAAGCCGACGTCGGCTGGGGCAGCCAGATTCGCTCGTACGTGCTTGATCAGAGTCGCATAAAGGATTTGCGTACCGGTGTCGAAACCGGTAACACTCAGGCCGTACTCGATGGCCACCTCGATCCGTTCATCGAGGCGAGCCTGAAGCAGGGACTGTAAGTGACCAGCGAAAACGACAATGACGAAAACGCGCTGATCGCCGAAAGACGGCGCAAGCTGGCTGCGCGCCGGGCAGCCGGAAATGCGTACCCGAACGATTTCAGGCGAAATTCACTCGCTGAAGAGTTGCACGAAACCTGGGGTTCGCACGACGGCGACAGACTGCGTGACGAAAATGTAAGGGTCAGGGTTGCGGGTCGCATGGTCGTGAAGCGCGTCATGGGCAAGGGCAGTTTCATCAAGCTGCAGGACCGTACCGGGCAGATACAGTTGCGACTCGAGCGGGAGAGGTTGGCAGAAGGCTGCTACCTGGATTTCAAGAAATGGGACGTCGGCGACATCGTCGGCGCTGAAGGGTTCCTGTTCAAGACCCAGACCGGCGAGCTGACGGTCATGGTGCAGGAACTGCGTATGCTGGTGAAATCGCTGCGGCCATTGCCGGAGAAGTTTCACGGCCTGGCTGATCAGGAGACCCGCTATCGGCAGCGCTATGTCGACCTGATCATGAATGCCGAAAGTCGTGAAGTGTTTCGCACGCGCTCGCGCATCATTTCGTATTTGCGCGCATTCATGGACTCGCAGGATTACCTCGAGGTCGAGACGCCGATGATGCAGCCATTGCCCGGTGGAGCGCTGGCGCGACCGTTCAAGACGCATCACAACGCGCTCGATATGACCCTGTACCTGCGCATAGCGCCGGAGTTGTATCTGAAACGCCTGGTCGTTGGCGGTTTCGAGCGCGTCTACGAGATCAACCGGAATTTTCGCAATGAGGGCGTATCGACGCAGCACAACCCGGAATTCACCATGCTCGAGCTGTATCGGGCATACGCCGATTACCAGGACCTCATGGAAATGGTCGAGGCGATGCTGAAGGGAATGGCGCAGGCGATCCTCGGCACCACAGTCGTTTCCTACCAGGGAGAGCAATACGACATTGCGAGGCCATTCGCCCGCATGACCGTCGAACAGGCGATCGTGCAACACAATCGCGACATCGACCCGGGCAGGATCAGGGATCGCGATTACTTGTCGCAGGCTGCGGCCAGGCTGGGCATCGCTGTCGAGGATTCCTTCGGCAGCGGCAAGCTGCAGATCGAGATTTTCGAAAAGACCTGCGAATCGAGCCTGCGCGAGCCCACCTTCATCACCTCGTACCCGACCGAGGTCTCGCCGCTGTCACGCAAGAACGACCATGACGATTTCGTCACCGATCGCTTCGAATTTTTCGTCACCGGCCGGGAACTCGCCAACGGATTCTCGGAATTGAACGATCCCGAGGACCAGGCCGAGAGGTTCCGCGCACAGGCTGCGAATCGCAAGGCGGGCGATGACGAGGCCATGGCGTTCGACGCCGACTACATTCGTGCGCTGGAGTACGGCCTCCCCCCGGCGGCCGGGCTGGGCGTAGGCATCGACAGGCTGGTGATGCTGTTCACCAACTCGGCCTCGATACGAGATGTGCTGCTGTTCCCGCACATGCGCCCCGAAGTTTTCGATTAAGCCGACTTTCTGCGCTCCAGCGTTTTATTTCGACGGTCGCGGCACCGTAACGGCTTGCCCTTCTCACTCGGAAAAAATCTAACTCGCTCGAAGGACAAACCGTCACGTCGCCGCTCCTGGCGAACCAAAGCCGGGCGCTATTCCAGGGTCACCGGGGCAGTACTGCACCCGATCTGCACGAATCACGCGACGTCGTATGGCAGAGGCTGCGGCATGGCGGCCGTGCCGCGGATTTGCAGGGGCCGGCCGGCGGCCGCGAGCGATAATACTGCAAGCAGCTCGTTGCCGCAGGCATTGACGATGACGCCGGCATCCGCATCGCCGTCGCGCAGGGTTTCACCGATCCGCAAGTCCTTCGCCTCGCAGTGGTAGCGGAATGTGCGGCGCTTGCTACGACCGAGATTCTCGGTACGGGCGACTACTTCCTGGCCGGTATAGCAGCCCTTCCTGAAGCTGATCGCACCAATCAGGTCGAGATTCAGCATGTGCGGCGTGTAGAGCGCAGTGTTGGCGGCGTTAATATCGACCCGCCCGGCTTCGATTCGCGCTCTTCTCCATGCATCCTCGTCGAGACGCGGCAAGGTCGCCGGCAATGATTCGGCGCCGGTGCTCGCGACGATTTCCACCGCCGCCTCGTGCGCGTCAAGATCGCTGCGCCAGACTCCGGGCAACGCATCGTTTGGCATTGCGGCGGAGGTGGTCGCAAACGATTGCCACCCGGGCTCGGCAAACCTGAACGTAACTTTGGCGCGAAGCCGGTACATTTCGAGCCTTGCCATGGCGGCATCCGCTATGTCTTGCGGCAACACGAGCCCGTAGTCGTTGCCAACCGCCAGCATCTGCAGAGTCAGGATCACGCGGCCCTGCGCATTGCACCAGGCGGCCGGGAGGCAACGGGATTCCGTGAGCAGTTCCACGTCCTGGGTCAGCTGGCCCTGCAGGAACTGCGTCGCCTCGACGCCACTGACAAGTATGATTTTGTACAACGACCAGACCTCGTAGCCGACATCAGTCAATCGCGGCGAATGCAGCGCTCGGCATAACGGCAGTCTGTCTGGCATACTTCGGCCTGTGCCAGGAACAATAAACAAGCAGTTGCCGGACCGCAGCCGGACGCGCAGGGAATTTGCACTGCCTCCGCTTTCGCAAACGCCGCAACGCGAGCATAAGGTCAGTGGCAAGCAAAAGGAAATCGGCGGGCGACCCGGCCCGGACCCGACCCGATACGGAGACTGGGAGAAGGCAGGCCGATGCATAGATTTCTAGCTGGGGCCGCATTGCCGGCTTGGCTGCCACATGCCTGAAGCAAGACGGCCGCTGTCGCCGCACCTCTCGATCTATCGCTGGCCGCTCACGATGACCGTGTCGATACTGCACCGCCTGAGCGGGGTCGCCTTGTGCGCGGGTTTCGTCGGTCTTGCCCTGTGGCTGATCGCGGCGGGATCCGATACACAGTCATACAGCCGTGTCGCGGCATTGATTGACAGCCTGGCGGGCAGGGCCATGCTGGCCGCATGGAGTTTCGCGTTCTTTTTTCACCTGGCAAACGGCGTGCGCCACCTGTTCTGGGACGCGGGTTACGGCTTCGAAAAGTCGCAGGCGAACGCGTCTGCATGGATCGTCATCGTGCTGACCGTGGCGCTGACGCTCGGCTACTGGCTGACCTTCCAGGGAGCGTGAGTAATGACGGCATGAGTTTGCGATCGCCACTCGGCAAGGTGCTGGGTTCCGGTTCCGCCAGGGAGGGTACCGGTCACTGGTGGGCGCAACGCGTTTCCGCAGTTGCGTTAACCCTGCTCGGCCTGTGGTTCCTCTGGTCAATGACGCGTTTGGACGGGATCTCTCAGGCGCAGGTCATGCAATGGATCGGTGATCCGTGGAACAGTGTCATGCTGCTGCTCCTGTGCGCCACGCTCGCATGGCATTCGTCGCTCGGGATCCAGGTCATCATCGAGGACTACGTCCACGGCCCATTGCTCAAGGTCAGCTCGCTGCTACTGAACCGTTACGCACAT
>DATICC010000554.1:0-7958 GCA_035457045.1 Woeseiaceae bacterium
GACCGCGGCATGGCCCTGGTACAGGCCCTGCGCGGCAATTTCGCCGGCATGATTGACACGCATAAGCCCGGCCGAGTGCGCAACCTCGCGGCGGCTCAGCGGATTCTCCTTGATAGCCGCAGCCGGGCTCGGCCTGGCCGCGGCGACATCGCCTGCTACCAGCGTCCGCAGTGCGCTGTCTATGCCGCCGATGAGGCGATCGACCGGTGAGAGATGTCGTTCGGGCATCGGCGCCAGTATAACGCTGTTCCGAATCGACCGGTGGCCGATCCCTTACCGCGCGGTCCAGATTCGGCAAAGCCAGATTCTGCGGTTATACTGCGCGCCCCTTTGTACCGGCACAGGCGCATAGCGTCATCGCTGATGCCGGCCGCGTCTTGAAGAAGTTGATTTGCTGAATTTTTAGTGTCGATTTGATCGGGAGAGAACGCATGTTCGCGCGCGCGGTTTGTATGATTCTCGTGCTTGGCCTGGTTAAGGTGTCGGCTGCCCAGACAGCGGATACCGGAGAGACCGATCCGTGGTTCGGCCACGTGAAATTCGGCTACCTGGCGACCAGCGGCAATACCGAGAACTCCAATCTCAACTCGAGCTTCCAGGTTGGCTATACCGCTGGCAAGTGGGTGCACGCTTTGGATGCTTTTGCCGTGTACGCCAGCGAGAACGAGGCAACCACCGCCGAGGCCTACGAACTCGGCTGGAAGAGCGAGCGTAACCTGACCGAGGTGGATTTCCTGTTCGGCCGGGTGAACTGGCGCAAGGACCGATTCAGCGGTTATCCCGAACAGGTTTCGGAGTCGGTCGGTTATGGTCGCCGGCTGATCGACAAGGCTCCTCATACCCTGAACGCCGAAATCGGCCTCGGTGCCCGGCAGGCTGAGCGAATCGACGGCGTTTCCGAAAATGACACGATTATCCGGGCGGGACTGGACTACAAGTGGCAATTCAGCGAGACCGCCGCATTTACCCAGGACTTTGTCGTTGAAGCGGGCGAGAACAACACCTACCTCGAATCGGTTTCGGCGGTCACGGCACGGCTGATCGGTGATCTTGCCCTGGTAGCGTCGTACACCATAAAGAAGAACAGCGATGTCCTTCCGGGCACGGAAGATACCGACACCTACACGGCGGTATCGCTGGAATACGCGTTCTAGACGGGGACTGTCACCGGTGCCAACGACTGGCCTGACCGGCTTTCCCTTGTAACTTGCAGAAATATATCAATATTCTGGCTCGCAGCCGGATTGCCGCCGGCAGCGGAATTACGCAGCCTGTGTTTGCAATGGGCCGGGCCGTCAAGTAGAATTTCGCGCCTTTCGCCGGGGCACACAGGGCTTGGCCCGGATCCGGCGGGGCGTTGCGCCGGGCCGTCGCTTCTGCCCAAGCTGGTCTCCAACTGGAATCAATGATCATGAAGACGTTTTCTGCCAAGACGGACGAGGTTCGTCGCGACTGGTTCGTTGTCGATGCCGATGGCAAGACACTCGGGCGCCTGTCTACAGAAATTGCCCGAAGGCTGCGCGGCAAGCACAAGCCGGAATATACGCCGCACGTCGACACGGGCGACTACATCGTCGTTGTCAACGCCGACAAGATTCGCGTCACCGGCAACAAGATGGAAGACAAGTTGTATCACCGCTATACGGGTTACGTCGGCAAACTGAAGGCGGTGCCGTTGAAGAAGCTGATGGAAGAGAAGCCGGAACGCGCACTCGAATTCGCGGTCAAGGGGATGCTGCCGCGCAATCCACTGGGCCGAAAAATGTTTGCAAAACTTCGTGTATTTGCCGGTCCGGAACACACACACGCAGCCCAACAGCCAGTACCGCTGGAAATTAAAGCCTGAGGCAGTTCGCCGCCAGGATTGAGGCAAGAAGCATGACAGCAGCACACTTTTATGGAACCGGCCGGCGCAAGACGTCGACGGCGCGTGTATTTCTGACCCCGGGCTCGGGTGAAATCAAGATCAATGACCGGCCGCTGGACCGGTTTTTCGGACGGCAGACGGCGCGCATGATCGTGCGGCAACCACTGGAGCTCATGAAGCTGGTCGACAAATTCAATGTCAACGTCACGGTCAGTGGCGGAGGCACGACCGGCCAGGCTGGCGCCATACGCCACGGCCTGACACGCGCGCTCATGCAGTATGATGAATCCCTGCGGGCAGGCTTGCGAAAGGCCGGATTCGTAACGCGCGATGCGCGCGAAGTGGAGCGGAAGAAAGTCGGATTGCGCAAGGCAAGACGGGCGACGCAGTACTCCAAGCGCTAGTCGGTTGGTTGCGGCCAGGCCGGATCCCGGGGTTTTCTCCGGCGGGTCCGGGCGAGTGCCTTACCGGAGAATCTCGCAGACTCCGGATGCAAGCCGGTGTCGAGCATGTCGCCCACGCAGCAGTCCGCCGTCAGAATTGGGGGATCGTCTAGTGGTAGGACTGCGGACTCTGACTCCGCCAACCAAGGTTCGAATCCTTGTCCCCCAGCCAACATCCCTGAAGCAATGAAGCCTTCCATGCGGAAGGCTTCATTGCTTCAGGGCCCGGGAGTGCTACTTGCCGATCACACGCACCCCGGAATCATCGCCGATGATCAGGACGTCGGCCGGCCGGTGAGCAAATATGCCTACGGTCAGCACGCCGGGAATCTGGTTGATCCTGGTCTCCATTTCCATCGGATTGCCGATCACCAGGTTATGGACGTCGAGAATGTGATTGCCGTTGTCGGTCACGAACTTTTCTCGCCAGACCGGCTGCCCGCGCATTTTCACCAGTTTGCGAGCCACGAATGACTGGGCCATGGGAATGACTTCAATCGGCAGCGGGAACTTGCCGAGCATACCGACCATCTTGCTGTCGTCGATGATGCAGACGAATTTCCGGGCCGCGCCTGCCAGGACCTTCTCCCGGGTCAATGCGCCGCCGCCGCCCTTTATCAGCTGCAGGTGCTTGTTCGCCTCGTCGGCGCCATCGATGTACAGATCCAGGTCGCCGACCTCGTTCAACAGCGATACTTTGAATCCGAGCTGCTCCAGCCGGTCCGTGGTGGGCGTCGAACTCGAGACGATGGCACGAATGCGGCCTTTGACGTCTGGGAGCAAATCGATCAGGTGATTGACCGTGGTGCCGGTCCCGACCCCGAGGAGCGTATCGTTCCCGATGTAATTGAGGGCTGCCCTGGCAGCATTCCGTTTCTTGTCGTCGGGTTGCATTGGGTCGATTGCTTCCGATCAGCAAAGTGGCTCGCAATTTCGGACCGTCTGAGCAAGTCCTGATTGCGCCGTGAGCTTAGCGGATCGATTCGGGCGGCGCCAGATTATTGGCCGCAGAACGAAATATGCCCGCATTCGCGGGCATATTTCTTGCTTTGGAAGAAGGCTTTCGGCAGACGCCGCGGCTCCAGAGCCGCCGCTTTGCCGATCTTCCAGTCAGTCAGCTAGCCTTTCTTGGAGCCCATTGCTGGAGCTGCCGGCTTGCTGGCCTTCTTTTTGGCTTTGCGCTTAGCTTTGCGCTTTGCCTTCTTCTTGCCTTTTTTCTTGGTCTTTCGTTTTGCTTTCTTCTTGGCTTTTCTCTTGCCAGCCTTTCTCTTCGTCTTACGCTTTGCAGCCTTCTTCTTTGCTGCCTTCCGCTTCTTGCCTTTGCGCTTCGAAGCCTTCTTGCCTGCCTTCTTTTTGGTAGCCATCATTTTCTCCGTGTCGGGTACCCGGCGTTGAGTATATACAACAAAAGGCAAAAATCCAGCAAGTTAAGTGAACGGGTTAACATTTTAGACGATCCGGAAAATGCGCGCGTTCGGCATGAAAACGCCAGGAAGAATTCTCCGCACCGGTCCGCAAGTCAACCGGGATCGCTACTGTCCGTATTCAGCAACACGCGAATTTCATCACGACGCGAGTAATTTTTATGACGATGCGCGTTTGCGATTCATCCACGCAGATTCTCCAAAGCAATTCCCCGCGAGTTGATGCGGCGCCCGATTGCGAGGTCGAAAGCCACCCGACAGACTGTCAGTCGGCCTCTGTAATAACGCGAAAAAGCCGTATATCCCAAGGGTTTGGCGCGATTTGGTCGACTCTCTGGCGAGCGAAAGCAACCCCGACCAGTTTCGGTTTCAGGAATATTCTCCGGTGCCTGAGAAACGAAAAAGTACGATCGTAAAAGCCACCGCCCATGCCGATGCGCCGGTTAGCGGAATCGAACGCGACCACCGGCACGATCACCAGATCGAACATACCGGCCTCCATGACCAAGCCGCCGGTTGGCTCCTGGATACCGAAAGGGCCGTTGGAATATTCGCTGTCGGGACGAATCTCACGGAAGGTCATCCGGGCGCCGTGGCGCGTGTCCGGGACGAAAATGCGCTTCTTCATGCGCCAGGCGCGCAAGATGATGGCGGACGTATCGACTTCGCAACCGATCGAAAGGTAGCAGGCGACCAGTCGGCTGCGGACAAAAATTGGCAGGCGAGTAACGCGGTTCGTGATAATTGCGGACGCCCTGGTGCGATCTGCTTCGGGCATCGTGTCACGCCGCTGACGGGCATCGCGCCGGATCGCCGACTGCAGCGCTCGGGTTGCGGATACAGCGCCGGCCACGGATCCGGACATCATTACACCCCCTCAGCCTGGGAAATCCGCGCACACGCCGGCGGGCTGTGTGCAAGCACGACAATGCGCCCGGCGGGCCGCGGCCGCACATCGCGCAATAGCAACGGAATCGGATGACGCCTCCCGCCTGTGCCGTTACCGGCCGTCGCTCTCGAACCGGAGCAACAAGTGGGGCCAGCCGTGACAACAACAGGCTTCCCACCGAGGCGGTAGCGCATATGTTGCCTACAGAGCACGACCCCGAGGTAAAACGTTAGGGTCGAAAGGTTTCCAGGCCAGCATCGTACACTGCAGGAGGCGTCAATTCTGTTGGTGCCGGATACCCTCGCAATGAGGACTCTTTCCGACACTCGCGTCAGGTTTCAAAGATCCAGTTGCCGACCGGCACCTAGCGCGGCGTCCACGCGATCGGCAATCAGCTTCAGCCTGGGGCCAAAATGATTCTCGAGCGCCTTGTCCTTGGCCCGGGAATGCAGCAGCTCATTCGCCATGTTCAGTGCTGCCATCACGGCGATACGGTCAAGGCCTACGACCTTGCCGCTATCGCGAATCTCGCGCATCTTGGCATTCAGTACCTCGGCCGAATCCAGCAAGTCTGTTCTTTCGTTGGCCGGGCACGAAACCTGGTACTCCTTTTCCAGGATCCGGACACTGACGTGCGCATAAACATCGTTCATCGAAGATTTCCTGTCCTGTTCAAGGGCCTTCGCGACAGCGTCAGCCTCCCTGTTCCATCGCTTTCAGACGCCCGATCATCGCCTCGACCCGGGCGCGCACCTGCTCGTTCTTCTGCAGCAAGGTGGCTCGCTCTGCCGTGAGCACGTCCTGGCGCTGTTTCAGCGATCGATTTTCGTCCTGTAGCTGGTCACAGACATTGACGAGCGCGTCAACGCGCTGCTCCAACCGCTTGAGCTGTTGTTCCAGCATGACGTTGACGTTGTCGGCCATAGCGGCAATATAGAGCCGCGACGGCGTAGAATCAATCGGGGCCAGGGCCTAAATAGGATTGAAATGGCCCCATGGGACTTTACATGGGATCATGCCCGCCGCCAGCAAAACCGGGCAGAAAATATGGGACTGGCAAACGGCACGATGACGGAAACTGTCAATCAATACGAACTCGACGAGGCACTGCGGCGCTGCGGCTCCAGCTGGAATGCGTCGCAAGTGCACGGCCTGGTTTGCAGCCGGCTGGCGGTATGTGGTGCAGACGCTCTGGACGGCTGGCTGCGGCAGGTGCTCGAGGACACGGATCCCGACGACGCGCTGCAGCAGGAGTGTGCCGCGCAACTTCGTCAGTTGCATGACGATACCTATCGGCAACTGGCCGAGCGCGGCTCGGAGTTAAGACTGCTGCTGCCGGATGATGCTGAGGGCCCGGCCTTGCGCACCGAGGCCATGGCACAATGGTGCGAAGGCTTCCTCAACGGACTGGTGCTGCGCGTTCAGGGCGAGCTGCTGAAGGAGCGGCTGTCCGAGGAACCCCTGAACGACATAATCCGGGACATGCTGGAAATCACCCGTGCCAGCGTCGACGACGAGGCCGATGACGAAGTTACAGAGGTGGCGTTTGCCGAGGTGTACGAATACCTGCGCGTCGCGGCTCAGCTCGTTTACGAGGAACTGGCGGAGTTCCGGCAGCCAGCGTCGGCCGCGCCCGCCGACACAAACCATGTGCAATGAATCCAGGATGTATTTTACCGAGCCATGAACAGAGAGGAATTCGCGCGGCGGCGCCAGACGCTCATGCGTATGGTTGGCGAGAACGGCATTGCCATCCTGCCCAGTGCGCCGCAGTCCGTGCGAAGCAGGGACGTGGAGCACAAGTACCGGCAGGACAGTGATTTCTATTACCTGACCGGTTTCGCAGAACCCGAGTCCGTGGCGGTACTTGCGCCTGGCCGAAGCAACGGCGAGTTCATCCTGTTTTGCCGCGAACGGGACCGGCACAAGGAACGCTGGGACGGTTCACGCTCGGGCACCGACGGCGCCGTGACAGACTTTGCTGCCGACGATGCGTTCCCCATTGCCGACATCGACGACATCCTGCCGGGTATCATGGAGTCCAGGAGCAGCGTTTACTACACAATGGGTGCCTATGCCGAGTTCGACACCCAGGTGGCCGAGTGGATAAGATCGCTCCGTTCCAAGGGGTCATCGGGCATTCATACACCCCAGGAATTCGTAGCGCTCGATCATGTGCTGCACGACATGCGGCTGTACAAGAGCCGCGCGGAAATTTCCGCAATGCGCCGCTCGGCAAAAATTGCCGTCGGCGCACACACCCGGGCAATCTCGATGATTTCACCCGGGCTGTTCGAGTACGAGGTAGAGGCCGAGTACCTGCACGAGTTCCGGCGTCACAATGCGACGATATCCTACAGCCCGATTGTCGGGGCCGGCGCCAATGCCTGCACCCTGCATTACATCAGCAACAGCGGCCAGCTCAATTCGGGCGACCTCGTGCTGATAGACGCGGGCTGTGAACTCGACTACTACGCGTCGGATATCACGAGGACCCTGCCGGTTAGCGGCAGGTTTTCACCGGAACAACTCGCGGTTTACGAGATTGTCCTCGAGGCTCAGCTGGCCGCCATCGACAAGGCGCGCGTCGGCAATCACTGGAACGAGCCACATGATGCGGCAGTCGACGTCATAACACGCGGCCTTAAAAAACTCGGCCTGCTCACAGGTTCTGTGCAGCGCCTGATCCGCGACGGCGCATACCGCGAATTTTTCATGCATCGCACCGGGCACTGGCTGGGAATGGACGTTCACGATGTCGGGGACTACAAGGTCGGCGACGAGTGGCGGCAACTGGAGCCTGGCATGGTGATGACGGTCGAGCCCGGTATCTACATCAGCGATGACCGCAAGGTCCCCGCGCGCTGGAGGAACATCGGCGTTCGGATCGAGGACGATGTGGCCGTCACCGGAAATGGCCCGGATGTTCTGACAGGCTCGCTGGTCAAGGAACCGGACGCGATCGAAAAGCTGATGGCCCGGTAAGACCAGATGGTCGCGCTGACAACTACCGCAGGACCCGACTTCGACGTCATCGTCGCCGGTGGCGGCATGATCGGCACCAGCCTGGCCGTTGCGCTCGGGCCGCTCGGCCTCAGCGTTGCGGTAATCGAGCCGGTACCACCCAACGAAGCCGAACAGCCCAGTTTCGATGAACGGTCGACGGCGCTGTCGCGCAGCAGCCAGCGTATGTTCGAAGCCATGGGGCTGTGGCCGGATATCGTCGCCAGTGCGACCTCCATACAGAGCATTCACGTGTCCGAAAAGGGCCGCTTCGGTTTTTCCCATATCGATGCAGCCGAGCAGGGCGTCGAGGCGCTCGGCTACGTTGTTAT
>DATICC010000555.1:0-8422 GCA_035457045.1 Woeseiaceae bacterium
GTTCGGAAAACGCCGAGTACATATACCGGAAGAAGGAACTTGCCGGCCTGGACCGGCGCATACGCTATCTGCAGAAGCGTCTCCCGACGCTGAAAGTCGTTCGACAACGGCCCCCCGGCGATGCAATCTACTTCGGCGCGATTGTCGACGTCAGCGATGAGTTCGGCGTCTCGTACAGCTATCGAATCGTCGGACCCGATGAGGCCAACGCAAAATCGTCCGCCATCAGTCTGGACTCGCCGCTCGCCCGGGCCCTCCTCGGAAAACGCATCGATGACGAAGTCGTGGTGACAATCGGCGGAAAATCCACGACCCTGAACGTCGTTGCGATCCGCTACGAATAATGGTGCCGGGTCACTGCTGTCCCATATTTGAGCTCACGACAGTCACCGCGAAAGAGGTGCCGGGTTTATTTAGCAAAAATGAACTCAGGACAGTCACCGGCTGCCGTGCCCTGCTCAGTCGCCAAATAAACCCGGCACAATTGATACAATCGTCAGGAAAATAAATCCGGCACCATTGTTGTGAATAGCATCAGGAAATTTTGTTTTGCCCTGCTTGCATCGAGCGTTGCGGTCGCGGCAGCGGACGGTCCGTTGCGTTTCACCGTGACCGAAGGACGCGTGCAGAACGAGTTCTTCCGGCAGGGTCCCGTGGCTGCACACCTGGTGCTGACGTCAGGTACCGAGGCCCGGTTGGTGGTGGCATTCCCTGCAGGAAACAGCGGCACCGCGCTGTGGTTCGACAGTGCATCGAAAGCCACAAGCTGGCAGGTGGAAGAACCGGTAACCGCAGCCGGTCTCGACATTGACGGCGGCGTGCTGCACGGCATCCGGGCCGTGGTGGATGCCGGCGGTGCAGCCATGACAGTAACGCATGCGATCCTGAGTAACGTGCGCGTGATCCGCGACTACGGTTATACCGGCGAGACGCCGCGCGAAGTGCTGGTCGACCCGGTGTTGTCAGGGCGCACGGTCACCTGGCAGCGCCGGCGGCTCGACGGGGCTCCGGGATACTTTCTTTCTGTCGAGGTACTGGCCGGAGCGATCGGAGGTAGCGGCACCGATCCGGTGCAATTCCTGCCAGACGAAGACGGCCGCCTGCGTTTGGCCGTCACCGCACTGAGCGGTGATGAGCCGCTGACGGCTCTCGGTGCAGACAGGATGCTGACGGATGCCGCGATGCAGGACGCCCAGTTGCACGACACACTCGCTTTTCTCAGCTACCGGGAGAAACTTCTCGCCGGCTCCTGGCGTTTCAACACCTATTTCGGCCGCGATACGCTCATGACCCTGCAGTTGCTCATGCCGGTGCTCGAGCCGCCGCTTGCGGAGGCCGGGCTCGCCGCAGTCCTCGGCCGGCTCAACGCACAGGGTGAAGTTGCCCACGAAGAGGACATCGGCGAGTACGCAGTGTTGCGGCATTTGCGCGCCGGGGACGCACCGAGCGATGCTCCGATCTACGACTACAAGATGATCGATGACGACTTCATGCTGCCGGTCGTTGCGGCAGGCTATCTGCTGGCGACGAATGAAGGGTGCAAACGTGCTGCGGATTTCCTGGCGCGCCGCACGGAGTCCGGTGAAAGTCATGCTGCAGCGCTGCTGCGTAATTTTCGCTTTGTGGTGTCTGCCGCGGAGACCTTTGCGCTGCAGCCGCGCTGGCAAAACCTCATCGCACTACGGCCGGGAGAGCATGCCGGCAACTGGCGGGACAGTGAAGACGGCCTGGGCGGCGGGCGCATCCCGTACGATGTGAACGGCGTGTTCGTGCCGGCCGCATTGACAGCCATTGACGAGTTTCACGGCAGCGGGCTCCTCAGGAAATATGCCGATGCGGACACGCTGGTCGCGATTGCGACAGCGGGTGAACTGGCGATGGCATGGTCACGCGAGGCACCCGCGTTGTTCGATGTGCACTTGTCAGGACCGGAAGCCCGCTCCCGCGCGGAGCGTTACGCGGCACGCATCGGCGTGCAGGCGTCCGCGGCGCTCGCCGCCCTGCCCCGGAAAGGCGTGACATTTCGCGCGGTTGCTCTCGATGCCCAGGGCAAAGCACTGCCGGTGCTCAATTCTGACGAGGGCTTCGCGCTGCTGTTTCTCGATCTTCCCGATCTTGAAGTCGAACGCATCGTCACGACGCTCATGCGGCCGTTTCCGGCGGGACTCCTGACCGACGTCGGCCCGGTTGTTGCCACCCCCGCCTATGCCGACGATGCCGTGCAACCCCTGTTCGACCGCTCCCGCTATCACGGCACGGTGATCTGGTCCTGGCAGCAGGCCGTGCTTTCGGCGGGCATCGAGCGCCAGCTCGGGCGCATTGACCTCACAGCTGCAACACGCGACGTTTTGATGCAGGCGCGAACCAAACTGGCCGCCGCGTTGTCAGAGGCACACGAGATTCGTGGATCCGAACTCTGGTCCTGGTCCGAGACTGACGGCCGGTACCGCGTCGAGCCCTTCGGACAACGGCAACAGGACGAAACGGAATCGAACGCCGCGCAGCTGTGGAGTACCGTGCACCTGCGCACCGGGACAGTGACGGAATTCGGGGACAGTGACCTGACTGCAATACATAAAGAGGAAATCAGATGTCGATGAAAACCCTGGGGCAGGCTCTTCTGCTTGTCATGATGGCCGCCGGCCTGTGCGGCGCCGCGGCGGCCCAAAGCAATGTTGCGGCCCGAAGCATTCAAGTCACGGGTGATGGCGAAGCATCAGGGCCGCCCGACCGGGCGCAGGTCAGCGCCGGTGTGCAGACACTTGCGAAGACCGTCGCGCAGGCATCGCAGGAGAACCAGGCGATCGTGGATGCAGTCATGAAAGCGCTCGAACGACAGGGAATCGAGAAGAAGAATATCCAGACGGCGAACTACAGCATCTGGCCCGAGCAGCAGCACGATCCGCAACAGCCGAACCAGATCAGCATTACCGGATACCGTGTGTCGAACGTGGTCAACGTGATTGTCGAGGACATAGACAAGGTCGGCGATGTGCTGGCGGCAGTGACCGGTGCGGGTGCGAACTCGGTGCACGGCGTGCAATTCATGGTCAAGGATACGGCTGCGCTCGAGCAACAGGCCCGGGCCGCCGCAATGGCCGATGCCCGCGCACGCGCCGGGGAACTCGCGAAGCTTGCGGGAGTGGAACTCGGCGAGGTCCTGACGATCTCGATGTCGTATGGCGGCGGCTATCCCGGGCCGATGATGGCAGGCCGCGGCGGTGATCTCATGATGATGGAGGCCGCGGCCGTACCCGGCATATCACCCGGGCAGCTGAGTGTGAATGTCCAGGTTTACGTGACCTACGCTATCAGGTAGCGAGGACGGCACCGCGATTCAGACCGGCTCGCCGGCTGCGCGAGCTCGATCGATGAGCGTGGCCTCGTCTTTCGGCATGCGCCAGATCAGGACCGCAACGAGCACTGCGATCACAGGGCCTACCCAGTACAAATTGAGAATCGCCTGCCCGAGCCTGCCGTCATTCACGTCGCTCATCATGCCGACGGCGTAAGGACCGAGCCCCATGCCGGTGATGGTCATCATCAGGATGTAGTAGCTCATCACCATGCCACGCATGCGCGGCAGTACGAGATCCATCAATGCGGCGTAGACCGGCGGGAGCCACATGGTAAGCACCAGCGAATAAAACACGAACCAGGCATAGAAGCCGCCCAGAGTCGGCGCGTTGAATACACCGAATGCAAGGAATGGTGAAATGGTCAGCGCACCTAGCGTCACGTACATCCGGCCACCGCTGAAGAGTTTGTTGGTCCAGTCGGAAAACGGCCCTGCGATCAGCGGGCCAGCGACGCCAAGCACCGTAATAAGCGCGCCAAACTGCAGTCCTATTTCGGCGGCCGAGCGGTTGAAGTGCTGAATTGCATAAACTGCCGCCCAGGACATGACGCCGTAGTTGATCACGGACTGCAGCGCCGCGATGGCGATCAGGATGCCCATTGCAGGTTGCCTGGCAATCACTGCGAAAGCCGGCTTATCGCGCAATGACAGCGACTGCATCCAGCAAATGACGATGTAGGCACCCACGCCGGTGATCGTCCATTGCAGTGCGTTTCCGGTGAACTGCAGATTGCCGATGGAAAGTGCAATCGGATTGACCGGCCGCAGGCCGTTGGTGAACTGTGTCAACAAGACCGCCACCACGATGATCGTCATCGCCATGACGACGTTGACAATCCAGAGTTTCGCCGAAGCGCCGCGCCGTGCGAATTCGATGAAGGCAAAGCCGGGGAGTATGCCGAGCAGCGTGTCGAGGCTGGCGCGAAACGGATGAGGATCGGCTGCCGGCACGATACCGTCCGCCATGCCGCGCAGCGGCTCCGGCAACCGCGCGAGCAGGACAGCGAGCACGATTCCGGGTGCCGCTGCGACCAGGAATGCCGCTTGCCAGCCCTTGAAGCCGAAAGGCGCCTCGCCGCCGGCGTAGGCAGTATCCCAGCGATCGGCGACCGTGCCGCCCAGCCAGAGCGCGCCGCCGATGCCGAGCGCCACGCCGATCGCCATCGCCGAGGTCACCGTGCCTCGCCGGCTCTTCGGAAACAGGTCGGAGAGCAGCGACATGCCGGCCGGCTGCGAACTCGCCTCGCCGATCCCGACGCCGAGGCGCGACAGGGCGAGCACGCCGAAACTGTTCGCGAAACCGGCAATCGCCGTCATCACGGACCAGCCGAAAATCGAAATGCCGAGCAGCCGGGTGCGGATCCAGCCGTCCGCCAGCCGTCCGAGCGGCAGCGAGAATACGGAATAGAAGAGGCCGAATACCGCTCCGTAGAGCACGCCCATCTCCGCGTCCCCGATACCGAGGTCCGCCTTGATGCGCGGCGCGAGGATCGCCAGTATCTGCCGGTCGACCAGCGACATCGCGATGGTCAGGGTGACCAGTACGAGCGCATACCATGCGCCTCGCCCGCCCAGCTTTGTCGCGCCTGTCTTTGATGTGTCCTGAGTTTGCACCCGCTTATCTTGCCATACGCCATCGAACGCACCTGCGTTTGTGGCGCCCCGGATCTCTTGATTCCAGGCTCCTAACTCTCGAGCCCGGCCCGAAGTCTGTTCAAGAGTCTGGCGGACGGCATCGCATATGACCGTATCCACCGCTCATGGATGCGCTGGATGGGGCTTACGTCCAGGTAGTTCCAGCGACAGCGCCCTTCTTTCCGGCTGACCACGAGCCGCGCTTTTTCCAGGACTCCGAGATGCTGCATGACCGTGGTGCGATCCAGTTGCGGCAGCCTCTTGCTGAGCTCGCCGGTCGTCATGGGCGCGTCGCGCAGGAGATCGAGGATGCGCCGTCGGTCGGCACCTGCAAGCGCCTTGAAGACAAGGTCGTCCTTGTCGATCGTGGCTTTGGATTTGCTGTTGCGTATTGGCATTTGACAAATATGTTATATTTTTATAACGTATTGGTCAAGATCCTGGAGGTCGTTATTGGAGAGGGCACCATGGCACGTAATTACACGGTACGCACAAAGATACTCCGGCCGGTCGCCGACGTTTTCAACGCGATCGTTTCGAGCGACGAGCTCTGCAACTACTTCACCGACCGGTCAAGCGGTAACCTGAAGGAAGGCGCAGAGATTGTCTGGCACTGGAACGCATATGGCGACTTTCCCGTAGTGGTGAACAAGATCCTCGCGAACGAACTGATCGAGCTTACGCTCGATACGAAGAAGTGGGGCAAGACCAAGCGCAAGGCCTACGGTGTCAAGGTGACATTCGAGTTCGAAAAACTCGACGACGGCAACACCATGCTTTCGATAAGCGAAGCCGGCTGGAAGACCGACGCCGATGGACTGAAGGGCTCGCATGACAATTGCGGGGGCTGGACGCACATGGCAATGTGCTTGAAGGCATGGATCGAGCACGGCATCGATTTGCGCTAGGGGCGTACAATGAGCGGTCGAACCGAATTCCTCCAGGCCCGGATCGCGCCGTACCCGTTGAAAAAAGTGCTCGAAAATCGGTTCGACCCCATTACTTGATAGGCAACGCCCTGGCCAGCAGAATAGGATGAGGCAATTCCCGGATTTAAGAGCGAAACCGCATGGGTAAATTCGGCACAGGCCAGGCTATACGGCGCCGCGAGGACCAGCGTTTCATTACCGGCACCGGCCGTTACACCGGCGACCTCCTTTTTGCCAACCAGTCATACCTGTACTTCTTTCGTTCCCCATACGCCCACGGCAATGTCAGCCGGCTCGAGGTCTCGGCGGCCCGTGCAGCACCCGGTGTCATCGCCGTCTATACCGCTGGCGATCTCACCGCCGCCGGCGTACGCGACGTGCCCGGGGCCGCTTTGCTCCCGTTCGCCGTGGGTGGGCCGAAGGATGCCCTGCGACAGCCGCCGCTCGTGCGCGACCGAGTCCGCTACGTCGGAGAGCCTGTGGCAGCCGTGCTCGCGGAGACGCTGGCACAGGCGAAGGACGCGGCGGAACTGATTGAATTCGAAGTCGATGAACTCGAGGCGGTGGTGACACCGGCTGACGCGTTACGCAAAGGCGCAGCGACGATACACGAGAGAGCACCGGGGAATCTCTACGGTACGCTCACCTACGGTAACCGCGAAGCGACCGACGCGATTTTTGCCAGGGCGGCGCATGTCGTCACGATCGATGTGCTGAACAACAGGCTCGCACCGACGGCAATGGAGCCGCGCGGCTGCAACGTCGATTACGACCTGAGCAGCGGCAGGATGACCGTGCACCAGGGATGCCAGGGCGCACATTCGCTGCGCGCCCGGATCCTGGAGACGATGGACATCGCACCCGACATGTTGCGCGTCATCGCACCGGATGTCGGCGGAGGATTCGGCCTCAAGTTTTTCCTGCAGTGTGAAACCGTGCTTGCCGTATTTGCGTGCCGCAGCAACCGCCGTCCCGTGAAGTGGATCGCCGACCGCAGTGAAAGCTTCTTGTCGGACCTGCATGGCCGCGACCACACAAGCCATGCGGAACTGGCCATCGACAACAACGGGCGATTTCTCGCCGTGAAGGCAACCATCAACGCCAATATAGGAGCCTACTGCTCCCAGGCCGGTTCGGTAATTCCCTGGTTTGGCGCGTGCATGACGACCGGTGTCTATACGATCCCTGCCGTGTGGGTCGACGTGAACATGATCGTGACCAACACGGTGCCGATCGACGCCTACCGCGGCGCCGGCCGGCCGGAGGCGGCGTACCTCATAGAGCGGCTGGTGGACAAGGCCGCCCGCCAGCTCGGTATCGACCGTGTCCAGCTCCGACGCCGGAATTTCATTCGTCCGGAGCAGTTCCCTTACAAGACCCCGACAGGCCGCAGTTACGATTCGGGGCAATACGAGCGCCTCATGGACGGCGCGTTGTCGCGTGCCGACTGGAAGGGTTTCGAACAACGCCGCAAGAAGAGTAATGAAAGCGGAAAGCTGCGCGGCATAGGTCTCGCCTATTACGTCGAAATCTGTTCGGCAATGGGAGACGAACACGCGTACATCGGCTTCGGCAAGGATGGCAGGTTGCTCGTGCGCAGCGGCACACAGTCGACGGGCCAGGGTCACGAAACGAGTTATGCGCAAATGGTGGCCGGTGGTCTCGGCATCGATATCGACCAGATCGACGTGATCGAAGGCGACACCGACCGCGTGCCAACGGGCAACGGCACTGTCGGCTCGCGTTCGATGGTGATCGGCGGTTCGGCGATCTATCGCACCGTCGAGAGTCTCATCGAAGCCGGGCGGAGCATGGCAGGCGAAATGCTCGAGGTCGCGGCAAGCGACATCGAGTTTGAGGGCGGCGATTTCCGCGTCGCAGGTACCGACCGCAAAGTCTCACTGCTCGATGCGGCGCAAGCGTCCTTCGACGATGCGGCCAGGCCGGACGGGGTCCAGCCCGGACTCGCCAGCAGCAAAGCCTTTGCACCCGAAGAGGGAACCTTTCCGAATGGCTGCCATGTCTGCGAAGTGGAGGTCGATGCTCAAACCGGCGTCATCGAGATCCTGCGCTATACCGTCGAAGATGATGTCGGCACCGTGATCAATCCGCTCATCCTCGAAGGGCAGATCGTCGGCGGCGTTGCGCAGGGACTGGGACAGGCGCTCGGCGAGCACGCATTGTATGACCCGGATGGCGGCCAGCTCGTCACCGCTTCGTTCACGGACTACGCAATGCCGCGCGCGGACTGGTTGCCGAACGTGGATTTTCGCTACACAGAAGTGCCATCCCCGCGAAATCCGCTCGGAGTGAAAGGAGCCGGCGAAGCCGGCACGGTCGGCGCCGCGCCCGCCCTGGTCAACGCAGTACTCGATGCACTGGCGCATCGCGATGTCGACCACCTCGACATGCCGTTGACACCGCTCAAGGTCTGGCAATCGCTGAATCCCTGACCGCCGCGCACCTGTCGTGCACGCATCCGTTTCCAGGACACGTGCAG
>DATICC010000556.1:0-2680 GCA_035457045.1 Woeseiaceae bacterium
AGGCGCATTGCGCTCCGGCCAGGCTGTGGCACAGCGGCTGGGCTGCATACAAATACTGCAGGTGTACAGCTGAACCGGTCATGAACTTTGCCGGACGGACGCGGCGGGCACGGGCGGGAGTTTGCAGTACCCGTTCTCTGCCGGTCAATGTAGTATTGCCGAAGTACTCGAAAATGCATCTTAGAACCCATTCTTTATCATGAACTTAGCGATAAGCGGAGTTGACCGGGCGGGCCAGGCCGAAAACTCGCGATGATCCTGTATGACAGCCTGATTGAAATCCTGGCGGAGGCCCGCGGTCGGGACCGCGCGGTACTTCTCATCGATGGCGAAAACGACGAATCGACCGTACCTTTCGCCGAGCTTTGGGATCGCTCCAGCCAGTTGCTGGGCCGGCTGCAGAAGCGGTGCATGGCGCCGGGTGACGAACTCGTCATTTTCAGCAAATCGAACGAAGAATTCATCATTGCCTTCTGGGCTGCGATCCTCGGCGGCATAGTGCCCGTGCCGGTCGCGGTCGGTATCAGCGATGAGCATCGGCTCAAGCTTTTTCGCATACTCGGACAGATGCGCCGGGGCACGTTGTACACGGACTCCGACCTCCTTGGGCGTCTGACGGACTTTGCTACGTCAAGGAATTTGCCGGACGTTGTCCGTACTCTCGAGCGCAACACCTGCCTCATGGGCGAGGCAGTCGATGGCGCAGCTGGCGAGATTGTGCCGGTCGAGCCAGGCGATCTTGCTTTTGTGCAGTATTCGTCAGGTTCGACCAGCGATCCGAAGGGCGTCTGCCTGACACACGCCAATCTCTGCACGAATCTCCGTGACATCATCAACCGCCTGCATTTCATGCCCGACGATCGGGCGCTCAGTTGGATGCCTTTGACGCACGACATGGGCCTGATCGGTTACCACCTCAGCGTGCTGGCAGCCGGCATGAACCATGCAGTCATGGACACAAGCCTGTTCGTGAGGCGACCTCTGCTTTGGCTGAGCAAAGCCAGCGAGTTGCGCTCGACGCAACTGTGCTCGCCGAATTTCGGTTACAAGCACTTCCTCAAATTGTACGAGCGTAAAGGCCTGCCCGGCCTTGACCTGAGTTCCGTGAAGCTGATCCTGAACGGCGCCGAGCCGATCTCGTGGGAACTGTGCAAGGAGTTCCTGGCGGCGCTGGCACCCTCCGGGCTGAACGCCAATGTCATGCACCCCGTCTACGGGCTGGCCGAAGCTACGCTTGCGGTGACCATGCCGGAGCCGGGACATGAATATGGTCGAATCATTGCCAACCGCCATTCTCTCAGGATTGGAGCTACCTTCGAGCCGGTCGCGGAAGGGCATGCGGATGCCGTCAGTTTTCTCAAGCTCGGAAAACCGCTGGCCGCCGTGCAACTTCGCATAGCCGGCGATTCGGATACGGAGTTGGCGGCAGGGCAGGTGGGCCACATTCAATTGCGGGGCGACAGCATCACCGCCGGTTTGTATCACGATGATGACTCGCGCAACGCCTTGTTTACCCGGGACGGGTGGCTCGAAACCGGGGACGTCGGTGTCATAGTCGATGGCGAGCTGGTCGTGACCGGCCGGGTCAAGGACATCATCATCGTCAACGGGCAGAATTATTATCCACACGATCTCGAGGAAATCGTTTCCGGCGGCGAAGGGCTGGAGCTGGGGAAAGTCGTGGTCTGCGGCGCACGGCCTGCCCACAGTGCAGCCGAGCAACTGATCGTGTTCGTGTTGCATCGGCAGGACTTGCGTTCGTTTGTGCCGCTGATTTCCGCAGTGCGCAAACTCATTGGCACCCATGCCGGCCTCGAGGTCGAGCACGTGTTGCCGGTTGCCCGCATCCCCAAGACCACCAGTGGCAAAGTGCAACGCGCGCAGCTGGCCGCGGCCTACGAAGACGGGGAATTCGCCGGGGCACTGAAGGAACTCGCGTCATTGTCTGCCGAGAATCCGCATGACGGAGTGGAAACGGATCCGATGATTGCCGAACTGCTGGCAATTTGCCGCGAGTTTGTCAGGGACATGGCGATCGGCCCGGACGACAACCTGTTCGAAAGCGGGGTCAGCTCGCTGACGCTCACCGAGATCATGCTGGCATTTGACCAGAAGTATCCCGGCAAGGTCGATATCACGGATCTGTTCGATTACCCCACCGTGCGCCAGATTGCTGCCTTCATGCAGCGTTAGACCAGGACCAACCAGATGAATTACTCCAGCATTGCCGGGACCGGTGCGTATTTGCCCGAGCGCGTCATGGCCAACAAGGACTTCGAGGCCATGGTCGATACATCGGACGAATGGATCCGCGAACGCACCGGTATCAAACGTCGTCACATCGCCGCCGAGGACCAGACGACCTCGGACATGGCGCTCGAAGCGGCATTGCAGGCACTGCAGATGGCCGGGGCCAGCAAGGAGGACATCGACCTGATAATTGTCGCGACGACCACGCCGGACAAGGTTTTCCCGAGCACAGCCTGCCTGGTGCAACGCCGGCTTGGAGTCAGCGGTTTCGCGGCATTCGATGTGCACGCTGCCTGCGCCGGGTTCATCTACGCGCTCGATGTCGCAAACCGCTTCATCAAAACGGGCGGCGCAAGCTGCGTCCTGGTCATCGGCGCGGAAACCTATTCGCGCATCATCAACTGGAAGGATCGCGGTACCTGTGTGTTGT
>DATICC010000557.1:0-3231 GCA_035457045.1 Woeseiaceae bacterium
GAACGGACTGGAAGCTGTTGCCACGGCGGTACGCGCCCTGCAATACGCGCACGTCCGTCCAGAGTTCGGATTCCGACACGCTGCCGTTCGCAGCGAACACGCCAACGATCGTCCATTCCGACTGGCCGAAACGGATGCGTGATCCCAGCTCCAGGCCGGCGAATTCCAGTTGTGCCGCGCGCCCTACCACGATCTCGTTCCGCCCCGGTTCGAACATGCGCCCTTCGGCAATCTGGATGTTCTGGCGCACGTCGAGTGCTCCCGCCTGCACGCCGCGAAACGGCACGTTGGCCTCCGCGTCCGTGGCTTTCTTGCGGATATCGACGACCACGTAAAGCTCGGCCGAGCTGATCGGCCGGTCCCCGTCTTTCATCACGCCCGGGGCATTCTCGATGATCAGCACCTGCTCGTTGGACAGTCCGCTGTTCAGTTCCGCGGTCGAGCCGCTGCGCAATATTATCGCCGTGTCGTCCGCACCGGCGGACGTCATCGTGCGCTCGAATCCTTTCGCCATAGACAGCACGGCGGCGAAGACCAGAACGACTGCAGCCACACCGATGACGGCAACCAGTGATGTCGCAAGCCGATGCGGCAGATTGAGTATGTTGAGCCAGGTAACTGCGGCCGTTTGCCGAAAACTCGCCATTCGATGCTCCTACGCGCGTGCCAGCGCTTCGACGATCGTCAGCCGCATGGCCTTCAACGCCGGAAAGATGCCTGCCAGGATACCGACGGCGAGCATGCAGGCGGCGCCGGCCAGGAGCGCGCCGGCCGACAGATAAATCCCCGGCAGGAACGCGCCCATTTGAGTTGCGAGGCCCTGCACGAGTAGCCAGCCGGAAGCAAGCCCGAGCACACCTCCGATGGACATGATGAGGATCGACTCGGACAACACCACGACTAACACCGATCGATCGGCGAAGCCCAGGGTCTTCAGTACCGCAATCTCCGAAATCCGCTCGCGGATCGATTGCGCCATGGTATTGCCCGCGACCAGCAGCAGCGTGAAGAAGACGGCGCCGAGGATGAGTTGCACGATCAGTGCTATGTTGCCGAATTGCTTGGCGAAGGAAGCCGCGAACGCGGCTTCCGTGCTGGTTTCAGTCTCATTCGGCGAATTGGCGAATCCGGCATCGATCGTGTTGGCGATCTCGACCGGATCGGCCCCCGGGTTGATACGCAGCGTGTACCAGCCAACCGTGCCCTTGCCAAAGGCCCTGGCCTCCTCGAAATAATCATAGTGCATCAGCATGAACGCGGAGCTGCTGCGCGGATCGCTGCTGGAGAAGATGCCGACCAGGTCGAACTCCCAGGTGCGTCCGCCGTCCGCCTTGGTCCATATGGTCGCCTGGATTGGGATCCGGTCACCGATCTTCCAGCCATACTGTGTCGCAAGTTCGTGCCCTACCACGGCGCCGGTCCGCGTATTGGCAAACGCGTCCAGTTGCTCTTTCGCAATGTTCAGCTCCGGGTACATCGCGAAATAACCGTAGGGGTCGGTTGGAAACTGGGCGAACTGGTTGCGCGCATCCTGGTAGTAGCCGCCGAACCAGGAAGCGTGGGTCACCGAGGCAACGCCGGGTGTCGTTGCAATCCGGTTCATGTAGCTGATCGGGAGCGGATTGATCAGCGAAACCTTGTCGATGACGACCAGGCGCTCGGCATTGGCCACGTCTGCGCCGGCCGTGAATGCGTAACCGATGCCATTAAGCAGCGCGTACAGGAGAAACGCGACGAAAACGGACAATATTGTCAGGAGCGTGCGCGCTTTCTTGCGCCAGGCATTTTTCCAGATCAGGCCGAAATACTTCACGCCGCCGCCCTCGTCTCCAGTTTGCCCTTGTCGACATGCAGCGTGCGGCTCGCAAAACCGGCCGCCTGTGCATCGTGCGTGACCATCACAATGGTTTTGCCGTGCTGTCGGTTGAGAATCTGCATCAGTTTCAGGATCTCGTCGGCGGTCTCCCGGTCCAGGTCGCCGGTCGGCTCGTCGCAAAGGAGCAATGCCGGGTCGGAAACGATGGCCCTTGCAATGGCGACCCGTTGTTCCTGGCCCCCGGACAGCTCGCGCGGAAAGTGCTTCGCTCTGTCTGCCAGTCCGACGATGTCCAGGGCGATTGCCGCCCGCCTGGCCCGTTCGGCCGCCGGGAAATTCGTCAGCAGCAACGGGAGTTCCACATTCTTCTGCGCGCTCAGGACCGGCAGGAGGTTATAGAACTGGAAAATGAAGCCAACGTGGGTCGAGCGCCATTTGGAGAGCTGGCTGTTCGACATCGCCGAAAGCTCTGCGCCGCCGACGGTCACGGTGCCGGAAGTCGGCCGGTCGAGACCGCCGAGCAGGTTGAGCAAAGTCGTCTTGCCGGAACCCGACGGACCCATGATGGCGGCAAAATCGCCGACCGGAATCTGCAGGTCGAGTTCGTGCAGCACCTCGACCTTGTCCTTGCCCTTCTGATACACGCGGCTGACATGCGTCAGTTCGGCGAGCACCTTGCTCATCACATTACTCCCATCAGTTGTCGGTTATTTTTTGTCCGGGGCTCAATGATTGCTCGGACGATCGCACCACAGTGTCGCCGGGCGACAATCCCGTCACAACCAATACGGGGTCGCGATCTGCGGGGCTGCCCAGCACGACCGCGCGCCGTTCCACTGTGCCGTTGTTGCCGACCCGCCAGACATAGTCTCCGGACTCGTCCTGATGCAGGGATTCGCGGGCAATGAAGACACCCTCCAGGGCGGCCGCGGTTTGGGCCGCAGCTTCGACGCCCAGGAATGCAACCTTCGCACCCATGTCCCGCAGTATGCGTTCGTCGCGCTCGAGGAACCCGATGCGTACTCGCACGGTTGCTTTCTGCCGGTCCGCCGTCGGTACGATCGCGATGACCTCGGCCGGAATCTGCCAGTCCGGGTAGGCGTCCAGTGTGGCACTGACCCGCTGGCCGGCGGACACGCGCTGTATGTAGGCCTCGTTGACGTCGACTTCTATCTCGAGTGAATCCATGTCGACTATGGTGCAGATGCCTGTACGCGTGAAGCCGCCGCCGGCCGAAACCGGCGAGATCATCTCGCCGGGTTGGGCATTTTTCGATACGACCATGCCGCCGAACGGTGCGCGAATCGTCATGTTGTCCAGCGCGTCCTGCGCAAGTGCTGCCGCGCGTTCTGCGACCTTGACGTTCTCCTGGCCGAATTCGAGTCTTGCGGCCAGGGAATCGTAGTTGGCCTCAG
>DATICC010000558.1:0-4135 GCA_035457045.1 Woeseiaceae bacterium
TCATGTCGTACTGGTTCTCCCGCGACGTCGTAATTCCGAGGTAACGAATTCGTCCCGCCGCTTTCCATTCCTGCAGCTGCGGAATGGCCTCTTCCCAGCCGATCAGGTTGTGGCACTGCAGCAGGTCGATGGTCGGGAATCCGAGCAGGCCGACCGACCGGTCGAGAGTTGTCGCATTCTGCTCGCGGCTCTCCTTGTCGATTTTCGTTGCCATGAAGAGGTCGCCGCCGATGTCCAGATCGGCGATCAGTTCGCCGAGCACGGTCTCCGAGCTGCGGTATTGCGGCGCGGTATCGATGACCGTGCCGCCCAATTCGTGAAATCGCGCAAGCGATTCGCGCAATGGTTTCCTAAGCTCGAGGTCATCGCCAACGCCGTATCGATTGGTGCCGACACCAATGATCGGGATAGCTTCGCCGGATGACGGTATCGGCCGTCTTATCAGCGCGCCTGCCTCGGCCCGCGCGAACGGCCCGCCGATCGCGGCCAATACCGCGCCCGCTATTCCCGCCTTGGCAAACTCGCGTCTCGAAACCGGCATTCAAAGTCTCCCGATGCTATGGACCGTGACGTGGAAATCTTACCTGTCAGAGCCGCGGAAACTCAAAACTTTCTGACGGGTTGCCGGATCCGCTACTGCACAGGTTTCTAATCGCAACTGCAGCGACTATCATCTTCGGTCGACGCTGTTCCGCAGTACGGCTGGTTGCCGGGCGTTACCAGGATCGGCAGCATACAGGGGACACACGATGCCAGGGCTCTATTTCGAACAGTTCTCCAGGGGTCAGACTTTCCAGCATCCGATCAGGAGAACCATAACCGAAGCGGACAACGTCTGGTTCAGTGCGCTCACGCACAATCCGGCGCCTTTGCACATCGACGCCGAGTACTGCAAGACCACCGAGTTCGGCAAACCGCTCGTCAACAGTTGCCTGACGCTCGGTTTCATGGTCGGCATTTCCGTCGGCGACACGACCGCCGGCACGACGGTGGCCAACCTCGGCTGGGATGAGGTGCGGTTTCCGAAACCGCTGTTTCACGGCGACACGATCCGGGTCGAGACCGAAGTGCTCGAACTGCGCGAGAGCAAATCGCGTCCGCAAAATGGCATTGTGGTGTTCGCGCACCGGGCGTTCAACCAGCACGGCGTGCTGGTCGGCGAGTGCAAACGTTCGGCCCTGATGATGCGGCGGCCAAAGTGAGCCGAAGTTTTCTTTTCGTACCGGGCGACAGCGAGCGCAAACTGGCAAAAGCCCGCGGCGCCGGCGCGGATGCATTGATCATTGATCTCGAGGATTCCGTTCTCCGCAGCGAACTGCCGGAAGCCCGCACACGCACCCGCGATTTTCTCACATCCCTGCCGGGCCCCGAATGCTGGGTGCGTATCAATCCGCTGGACAGTGCGGACGCTTTGCAGGATCTGCGCGAGACCCTGCCCGGCAAGCCGGCCGGCATCGTTCTGCCGAAGCCTGCAGCGGCAGCCGACGTCGTCACGCTCGGCAACCTGCTCGCCGGGCTGGAGCAGGAGCACGGCATCGCCGCCGGAACCACCCGGATCCTGCCGATCGTTACCGAAAGACCGGAGGCCCTGTTCCGGCTCCACGAATATGCCGGGGCGAGCGCAAGGCTGGCTGCGCTTGCCTGGGGCGCAGAGGACCTCGCCGCTGCACTCGGCGCTTCCGCGAATCGCGACGCCGTAGGCAACTGGCTGCCGCCGTACCAGCTCGCCCGTTCGCTGTGCCTGCTGGCAGCTGCGGCGGCGGCGGTGCCGGCGATCGACACGGTGTATACGGATTTCAAAGACTCGGCTGGCCTGGCCCGTTACGCGGCCGATGCGCGTCGTGACGGCTTCCGCGGCATGCTCGCAATCCACCCGGACCAGGTTGCGGTCATCAATGCGGCGTTCATGCCGGATCCGCGCGAGATCGAGCACGCGAAAAAGGTCGTCGCCCTGTTTGCCGGCAATCCGCAAGCCGGTACGCTGAGCCTCGATGGCCGCATGATCGACAGGCCACATCTCGTCCAGGCACGCAGGATCCTGCAGTTCGCGGATCACGGCCCGGCGACAGAATAAGGAAAGACAGGAAGGAAAAATGCAAAAGGTCTACAAGGTGCCCGGGGCCTGGGCGAAGAAGGCGTGGATCAACAGCGATCGCTATGCCGACATGTACCGGCAGTCGCTGCAGGACAGCGAGGGCTTCTGGGCCGGACAGGCGGCGCGCATCGACTGGGTCAAACCATTCAGCAAGGTCCGTGATGTTTCCTTTGCCCGGGACGATGTGCACGTGCGCTGGTACTACGACGGCACGCTTAACGTCTGTTACAACTGCGTGGACCGTCACCTGGCGAAACGCGCCGACGAGGTCGCCATCCTGTGGGAAAGCGATGACCCGTCACGCGATTCGAGGATTACGTATCGCGAACTCCACGCCAGGGTCTGCCGCTTTGCCAACGTCCTGAAAAAGCTCGGGGCAGGGAAGGGAGACCGCATCACGATCTACATGCCGATGATTCCGGAGACGGCAGTGGCCATGCTGGCCTGTGCACGCATTGGCGCGATTCATTCCGTCGTGTTCGGCGGATTCTCGCCGGATGCGCTGGCCGGCAGGATCGAGGATTGCGCATCCACGATCGTCGTTACCACCGATGAGGGTGTCCGGGGCGGCAAGGTAATACCGCTGAAGGCCAACGTCGATGTGGCCGCCTCACGGCCCGGAGTCACGTCGCTCAAGAAAGTACTGGTCGTTCGCCACACGGGCGGTGCCATCGAGTGGGATGCCGGGCGCGATGCCTGGCTGCACGAACTCGAAGCAACCGTCGCTGCGGACTGCCCCTGCGAGGAAATGGGCGCCGAAGATCCCTTGTTCATTCTTTATACCTCGGGCTCGACCGGCAAACCGAAGGGCGTGCTGCACACGACGGGCGGCTACCTGGTCTACGTGTCGATGACGCACCAGTACGTGTTCGATTACCGTCCCGGTGAAATCTACTGGTGCACGGCCGACGTCGGCTGGGTGACGGGCCACAGCTATATCGTCTACGGTCCGCTGGCGAATGGCGCCACCACGCTGATGTTCGAAGGCGTGCCGAACTACCCGACCGCCTCCCGCTTCTGGGAGGTCTGTGACAAGCACCAGGTGAACATCTGCTACACCGCGCCGACTGCACTTCGCGCGCTGATGCGCGAAGGCGATGAGCCGGTGAAGCGCACATCCCGCAAGAGCCTCAGGCTGCTGGGCTCCGTGGGCGAACCGATCAATCCGGAGGCCTGGGAGTGGTACTACCACGTCGTCGGCGACGGGCGTTGCCCGATCGTCGATACCTGGTGGCAGACGGAAACGGGCGGGATCCTGATCAGCCCCTTGCCCGGTGCCACGGACCTCAAGCCGGGCTCGGCCACGCGGCCGCTCTTCGGAGTGCGCCTTGAAGTCGTGGACGGTGACGGCAAAGTCCTCGAGGGCGAGGCGGTCGGCAATCTCGTGATCACCGACAGCTGGCCAGCGCAGATGCGAACGGTGTACGGCGATCACCAGCGTTTCGTCGACACCTATTTTTTGGCATTTCCGGGCAAGTATTTCACCGGTGACGGCGTGCGCCGCGACGCCGATGGCTATTACTGGATCACCGGGCGGGTCGACGACGTGCTGAACGTGTCCGGCCACCGCCTCGGCACCGCCGAGGTCGAGAGTGCGCTGGTGGCGCACAAGGACGTGGCCGAAGCGGCCGTGGTCGGCTACCCGCACGAGATCAAGGGACAGGGTATCTACGCTTATGTGACGCTGATGAATGGCGTCACCCCGAGCGATGCGCTGATGAAGGAACTGAAATTGTGGGTACGCAAGGAAATCGGCGCGATCGCCGCGCCTGACCTGATCCAGTGGGCGCCGGGGTTGCCCAAGACGCGGTCGGGCAAGATCATGCGGCGTATCCTGCGCAAGATCGCGGAGGGCGACACGTCCAACCTCGGCGACACGACGACCCTCGCCGACCCCGCCGTCGTGCAGGATTTGGTGGCGAACGCACGCCGTTGAGCGTAAAACCCTCGTCCGCTTGGACCAGGAGTTTTCGATGCCAGCGAAATTGCAGAAGCAAGTCGTGCCTTATCTCACGGTCAGCGATGGGATCGGCGCCATCG
>DATICC010000559.1:0-12151 GCA_035457045.1 Woeseiaceae bacterium
GTCGCGGTCCAGTCGGCGAGGAACGCCGACAGGGGTTCGTTCTGATTGATGTAAAGGAGCACGGTCTCGCCGCCGTCACGGATGACCTGGCCGAAAGGCACGGCGCCGTCGTCCCGGTCGCGGCTGTTGCCGACCGGTACGACCAGGACCTGCGGCGAGGGGTTCGGAAAACGCCCGTAGGCGAGGCTGACATCGGTTGCCGTTGCCTGCAGCCAGTTGAGGATTGAAGCCTCGTCGCTGGCGTCATTGCCATTCAATATTGAAACGCGCAAGGTCGCGCCGGGTACCACGAGTTCCCGGTAGGAAAAGTTGCCGAAGGCGACCGGGGCATTCGAGCTTTCAGGTGAGGAGCGCAGTCTGTAAAGATCGCTGGCTGCATCGATGGGCTGCCATGGCACGGAAACCAGACTGCCCTCGGGCAGGCGAAACTGCACATGCAGTTCATTGCCGCCGGTGAGCTCCGGCCGCCACAACCAGATCGACGGGGAGACGATGACGTTGCCGGCACCCAATGTTCTGTTCTGCCGGTTGTCTCTGGCCGCGCGTGCAAGGTCGACCGTGTAGTTCAGGCAACCGATGCCGTCATCCGGCAGAAGCATGCGGCGGTTGCGCATCCGTATGCTGCTCGCGTCGTTGCAGCCCCGTACGTCGACCAGGTACCTCGCCGCATCGCGCGCCCTGGCGATTACGCTGTCTACGGGGTGGCTAAAACGTGCCTCCACCCACAGGTGGCTCATCGAGTAATCGACGGTCACGGTGTAATGGTGTGCCGGCGGATCCGCAGCGATTGCCGCCGCAGCACTGGCCAGCAGCATGCCGCCGGCGAGCGCGAGGCGAAGCCATGCAGACGCCGTACGCCGATACCCGTTGCGATTCAAAGCAGTTTTTTCGCTCGAGAGTGTCACGGCCGATTCTTGTTCCGTTGATTCAGTGCGCCTGCGACGCGGGCAACCATTGTTGGGCATTATGCAACAGCTGCGGAATGACCAAACGTTCCGGCTGGCTGTTTGTGAAAGGCCTCACATTTTGCTGCCGTTCAGCTTCGGGTGGCTAAAATGCACCGATGTTTGCTTCCAGGATTGTGCAAGCAACAGTCTTGAAAATGCGAACCATTCGCAACAACACGCAAACCGGGGTTCGAAGTGTCGCGATTCGTGTCGATTCAAACTAACATACGAAAAGCTGCAAGAAATGCTGCACGATTCCAGCACCGTATTCACCAGAAAATTGTCAGGAGATTCCCTTGAGTAAAATTGCAAGGCGCAAATTCATACAGCTGTCGGCCGTTGCCGCGGCCGGCTGTTTCGTTCGCCCGGGTGCCGATGCGCAGGCACAGGACATGCCTCACCTGAGCGAAGACGACCCGGTAGGGAAGTCGATGAAATACACCCATGACACGAGCACCGTCGATCCGGCAACGCGCGCGAATCCGGCTGCGGACCAGCGTTGTTCGAATTGTGCACTGGTGCAGGGTGCCGACGGCGATGCCTGGCGGCCGTGCCAGATTTTCCCGGGCAAGCTCGTGAATGCCAACGGCTGGTGTTCGGTCTGGGCGCCGAAAGCCTGATATGAGTTCGAGCCCCGCCACCCGGCGGGGCCTTTCCTCAGCGCCGGATTCCTGAGCCGTTTGCCTGAAAAGAAGAGCTGAAGCAGGCAGTCAGCGGATGTGCGCGAGTCCTGATGTCCACGCCTGAGGTCCAGCATTTTTATCACACCGCGAGTGGCACGCTCTCCTATGTCGTGAGCGACCCGGCGACGGCGAAAGCCGCCGTCGTCGACCCGGTGCTGGAGTTGTGCACTGTCTCAGGCAGAACGAATGCAACCCCGGTCAGCCGCATTTGCGACTTTCTCGATGCAAACGAACTCGAACTCGAGTGGATACTCGAAACGCATGCGCACGCGGATCACCTGAGTGCCGCGCAGATCCTCAAGGCGCGCTGCGGCGGAAAGATCGCGATAGGGCAGGGCATCTGCAAGGTGCAGGAAAACTTCGCCCGCCTGTTCAATCTGAAGCCGCCGTTCTGCATCAAGGGCTCACAGTTCGATCGCTTGCTGGGTGCCGGTGATACAGTTGCCATCGGTACGATCGATTGCCGTGTGCTTGAATCGCCGGGCCATACCAATGACAGCGTAACCTACGTGGCAGGAGATGCCGCGTTTATCGGCGATACCCTGTTCATGCCGGACGTCGGCACGGCACGCTGCGATTTCCCCGGCGGAGACGCGGGCTGTTTGTACGACTCGATACAGGCGATCCTTTCGTTGCCGCCCGATACCGTGCTCTACCTGTGCCACGACTATCCGCCCGCGGGGCGGGAGATGCGCTATTGCTGTTCGATCGGCGAGCAACGCCAATCCAATATCCACATAGGCGGCAGCCGGAACCGCGAGGAGTTCGTTGCGCTGCGGCAGGCGCGGGACAGGACTCTGTCCCTGCCCGCACTGATCATCCCGGCGCTGCAGGTGAATATTCGTGCCGGCGCGGTCCCGGAACCCGAGGACAACGCTGTTTCCTACCTGAAGATACCGCTCAACCAGCTCTGATCCGCGCGGCATCGTTGCTTGCACACGGCGGTGTTTCGGCAGGCTGCAGGGCGCTGTGTACAATGGCGCCGCAGTACCCTTCGCCCCGAGAGAACGGAGAACCCGCTTGTTTGAGAACCTGAAAGCGCAACCGGCGGACGCCATCCTGCGTCTTATTTCCGAATACCAGAACGACACACGGCCGAAGAAAATCGACCTCGGCGTGGGCGTCTACCGCAATACAAAAGGCGAAACACCGATACTTGCGTCGGTCAAGAAAGCGGAAAAGATGATACTCGAGGAACAGGACACCAAGACCTACCTCGGCTCCGGCGGCGACCCGGTATTCAACGAGCTGATGCAGGGACTGATCTTCGGTGCAAAGAGCGCAAACCACGAGCGCATCGTCACGCTGCACACGCCGGGCGGTTCCGGTGCGCTTTGCGTCGCAGCCGGGTTGGTCATGCGCGCGCGCCGGGATGCGACATTATGGGTTCCCGATCCGACCTGGGCCAATCACGTGCCGCTGCTCGGCGGGGCAGGCCTGACACTCAAGACCTATCCCTACTACGACGCGAAAAGCAAAACGGTACGCTTTGGGGACATGCTGCAGACACTCGGGTCCGTTGCGGCGGGAGACCTCGTGCTGTTGCACGGTTGTTGTCACAACCCTACCGGCATGGACCTCGATCGCAAGCAATGGCAGCAGATCGCGACACTGATCAGCGAACGCGGCCTGGTGCCGTTTGTCGACATCGCATACCTGGGTTTCGCGGAAGGCCTGGAACAGGATGCGTGGCCTGTGCGTTTGCTGTTCGATTCGGTGCACGAAATGATCGTTGCGGCGTCCTGCTCCAAGAATTTCGCTTTGTACCGGGACCGCATCGGGTCCCTGTCCGTCGTCGGCCGCGACCGGGACGCCCGCGATATCCTGCGCAGCCAGGCGCACAACATCGTCCGTACGATGTACTCGATGCCCCCGGACCACGGCGCCGCCATCGTCAGGCGCATTCTCGCCAACGCCGCGCTGAGGAAGGAATGGGAAGGCGAGGTCGATGCAATGCGCGACCGGCTGAAAGCAATGCGGCGCCTGCTGGTTGACGCACTGGCTGTGAGCGCCAAAGGTCATGATTTCAGCCACATCAGGAGGGCCAACGGCCTGTTTTCCTTTCTCGGCATCTCGGAAGCGCAGGTCGATCGGCTGAAGCGCGACTACGGCGTGTACATGGTGGGCTCCAGCCGCATCAACGTGGCGGGCGTCACCGCCGACAACGTCGCCTATCTTGCGGAGTCAATCGCCGCAGTACTTTGAAGAGTCGCCTGCGATGCAGGCTCCTACAGGGGTGCTTCAGACCACTGCGGTGCGGAGAGAGAACCTGTAGGAGCCTGCATCGCAGGCGACCCCGAATTACTGCACGACCATCACGCTGCCGGTATCGATGGACAGGCGCTCGGTGACGCCGGCGTTCAGCTCGAGCACATATTTGACGGGTTCCGTCGATCTGATCGAACGCAACGACAGCGGTTCGGTGTGCCTGGCGATGGATGCGACAGAGCCGTCGTCCCGGATGAAAAGCATATCGAGCGGAATATAGGTGTTCTTCATCCACATCGAGTGCAAGGCCGTTTCACTGTAGATGAACAGCATGCCGTGGTCCCGTGGCAGCTCGCGCACATGCATGAGGCCGCGCAACTTCTGCGTCTCGCTTTCGGCGACAAAGACATCAAATCTGTAGCAGGCGTGCAGATTTGCTTCGATGACGACCACGCTCCGACCGAATGCCGCAGCGAGGTCGGCAACGTTGTACTCCTGAGCGACGACCTCGCGACTGGTCAGGGACAGGACAGCAAGAGCGACGAGGGTGCGCATTATTGTGGCGGTTTCCAATCCAGCAGTCCGGTGAAATGCACTTCCGTCAGGGTGACACTTCCATTGCCATTGAGCTCGGCAAGCGGCGCGACACAATAGAGTATGCCGCTGATGATGTAGGTGCTTGCCTTTGCAGTCTCTTCCTGGCCCTCGATGTCGCTCCAGCACGAGTCGGTGTCGCGGGTGGAGAAAAAACGACCGTGTCCCTCGTCGATCACCGTGACGTTGGTTGGTAACTCCCTGGCCGCCTTGCCACGCTCGAGACCCGGTATGCCGACAATGAACGCGAGTTGCGCCCGTTCGCCTGCGTTCGTAACGGGGCCGGAAAATCGCAGGCGCGCCCCTGCAGCGTTCGGCCTCGGCATGCCCTCGCATTTGAGCTCATCCGCCCGCCAGCGGATCGCGGCTTCGATTTCGCCGAACAGCTCGGCGCGCAACCCGCCATCGCTGCCACAGGGTCCGACGATTTCCTGTGCAGCCCTTTCGGGTTCGCTGCAGGATGCAAGCATCACCAGCAGGAATACGGCCGTCGGGCCGCGGCGTATCACCCGGCACCCGGCCCAGGAAAATTCTTGCAATGTAATTCGGTCCGAAGGGTCACAGGAGACTCCATATTACCCAAAACGGCAGGCGGGACGGCAACATGAGCAACAGTCACAGGGCATTCCGGGCGCTGGATAAGTCCCGGGTAAGCCGCAACAGCTTGGACTACTTGCGCATCATCACTACAATGGCACGCCGTTTTTGCCGCCGGAGTCCTTGATGACCCTTTCAGAACAGTTTCAACAGCTCGAGGCGCATGCCAGCCGACTGATCATTGGTCAGGGGCACCTGATCAATCGCATGCTGATCGCGCTGCTGTGCGACGGACATCTGCTGGTTGAAGGCGCACCAGGACTGGCAAAAACGCGCGCAATCAAGGTGCTGGCGGAAAGCATCGAAGGCGACTTCCACCGCCTGCAGTTCACACCCGACCTGCTGCCTGCCGACCTGACCGGCACCGAGATCTATCGACCCCAGGAAGGTACCTTCGTGTTCCGCGAGGGCCCGCTGTTTCACAATCTGATACTCGCCGATGAAATCAACCGAGCACCGGCCAAGGTCCAGTCCGCACTGCTGGAGGCGATGGAAGAGCGCCAGATTACGGTCGGTGAGAAAAGCTACGCACTGCCCGAGTTGTTCATGGTGATGGCGACGCAGAATCCGATCGAGCAGGAAGGCACCTATCCGCTTCCGGAAGCACAACTCGACCGCTTCCTGCTGCATGTGCAGGTAGGCTACCCGACGCCCGCCGACGAGCGCCGTATCCTGGTGCTGAACCGGGAGGAGGCCAAATCGAGAAAGCGTGACCAGTTCCAGCCGCCGGAGATACTGCCGGAGGCCGCCATTATGGAAGCACGCCAGGCCATACTGCGGTTGCACCTGGCGGATGAACTGGAGCAGTACATCGTTAACATCGTGGTCGCGACCCGCGATCCCGGCGCCGTCAATCCCTCGCTCGATGGGCAGGTAATGTACGGCGCAAGCCCGCGAGCCTGCATGGGCATCGACCGCAGCGCGCGAGCGCATGCCTGGCTGAAAGGACAGGACTACGTGGGGCCCGAGGATATCCAGGCCGTCGCGGCGGATGTGCTGCGGCACCGCCTGGTCCTCAGTTTCGAGGCAGAGGCCGACGGCGTCATCGCCGACACGATCATCGAAGGCGTACTCGACGGCGTCGGCGTCCCCTAGGCAGCACGTTCACGACTGTGAGACACGACAAGCTACAAGCCGATGCATCACCGGTCAGCGTCAGCCAGGTTGGTCTGATCCGGCTTGCCGGCCCGGCGCGCGCGATTGCGCTGGACGTATTGCGCGTCAACTCGCTGCAGGCAGGAGCGTATGTCTCGCATTTTCGCGGGCGCGGCATGGAGTTCGACGAATCGAGGCCGTACCAGCCCGGCGATGACCCACGCAATATCGACTGGCGCGTGACCGCGCGCAGCACCGAGGCCTACACCAAGCTGTTTCGCGAGGAGCGCGAGCGGCCGGTGCTGATCGTTCTCGATCTGCGATCCAACATGCACTTCGCGACCCAGGGTGCATACAAGTCGGTGCACGCGAGCAATGCGGCGGCACTGATCGCATGGGCTGCACATCATCGCGGCGACCGGCTCGGCGGCCTGATCTTCGGTGACAAGGTGCATCGTGAGCTGAAACCGAAACTTGGTCGCCAGGCAGCGCTGCGTTATGTGCACGAACTCGTCAACCACCCGGACTGGCAGGTGGACGAACATGCGCCGCCGCCGCCCGACGAGCCGGCGCTCACCCAGGCTATGGCGGCATTGCGCCGTGTCGTGCGCCCCGGCAGCCTGGTCGTGATACTCAGCGACTTCGTCGGCTTTTCACGTGCGGCGCAGTCGTACCTCGCCGGCATCGCAAGGCACAACGAGGTGCTTGCGGTCTTCATCAGTGATCCGCTGGAAGAGGAGTTGCCGCCACCCGGCCATTACCGCCTGGTCAGCCATGACGCGGAGATGGCCATCGATACCTACGCGGCCGGCGCAAGGCGCGACTATCACAAGGTCTTCGAGGAACGCCGCGCGATGCTGGAGCAATTCTGCCAGCGCTATGGCGTACACCTGATGCAACTTTCGACACGCGACGATCCGGTGCAAAGCCTGCAACAGTCGCTTGGCCGACGGGTTGCCTGACCGACGTGGATCCAGAGCAGATACCGCTGCGCGACCTGCACCTGCCGGAGGCGATCGGCTGGTGGCCGCTCGCACCGGGCTGGTGGATCCTCATCGTACTGGCCGTGTCCGGTTTGCTGTACCTGATGTATCGCGGATGTCAACGCTGGCGGTCGCACAGGCCGCGGCGAATAGCGTTGCGCGAACTGAGAAAACTGCAAAACGATTACCGGCATGGAGCGGACGCGATTTCATTGTCGAAGCAGCTTTCCCAGTTGCTGCGCCGCGCGATGCTCGCCTATGCATCGCGTGACGAGGTTGCGGGACTGACCGGGCAAAGCTGGCTCGAGTGGCTGGACCGTGGACTGGAAGGCAAGCCCTTCACCAACGGACCCGGGCGGTGGATCGGGTCATTGCCGTATGTGCGCACAGACAGCGAAGTCGCGGAGGCCGATATCGCCCCGATGATCGATGCCGTTCGAGCGAGGCTGAAGACACCCCTGGAAGGAGCGGGCGCCTGATGTGGTCGCTGGCCTGGCCCTGGATGCTGCTTTGGCTGCCGTTGCCATTCCTGCTGCGCAAGTTCTTGCCGCCGGTCGTCAGCACGCGGGAGGCGGGCCTCAAGGTGCCGAGTTTTCGCGGCTTCTCGGTGCTGAACGAACGCTCGGAAGTGGAGCAATTGCTGAACTGGCGATTCTGGGTCGCCGTAGTTGCCTGGATCCTGCTTGTGCTCGCTTCCGCAAGGCCGCAACGAATTGGCGACGAACTCGACGTGCCGGTCTCTGGCCGCAACCTGATGCTGGCGGTCGACCTCTCCGGCAGCATGGATGCGAAGGATTTCGAACTCGGCAATCGCCGTGTCGATCGCCTGACAGCGACCAAGGCAGTGGCGAGCGATTTCATCGGGCGCCGCGAAGGTGACCGCATCGGCCTCATACTGTTCGGCGAGCGCGCCTACCTGCAGGTGCCGCTGACTCTCGATCGCGAGACCGTGAACATCCTGCTGCTGGAATCGTTCATCGGGCTGGCCGGCGAAAAGACCGCCATCGGCGACGCCATCACGCTGGCGGTGAAACGCATACACGAGCAGGGCGCGGAAGCGGACGAGCAGGTGCTGGTGCTGCTGACGGACGGCGCCAATACTGCAGGCGAAGTGGATCCGCTCAAAGCGGCGGAACTTGCGCAGCAGATCGGCCTGCGCATTTACACCATCGGCATCGGCGCGGAACAGATGGTGGTGTCGTCGATCACCGGCGGGCTGCGGCGCGTCAACCCTTCCGCTGACCTCGACGAGGAAACGTTGACCCGCATTGCGGACATGACCGGTGGCCGCTACTTTCGCGCAAAGGATACAGCCGGTTTGCAGGAGATCTACCGGTTGCTGGACGAGATGGAACCGGTCGCCGAACCGGAGGCCGGCTTCCGCCCGGTGAAGTCGCTCTACTACTGGCCGCTCGGTGGCGCCATCGCGCTTGCCGGCTTTCTCGCGTTGATGAACCTGCTCGCGGGCCTGCGTTTCGGCCGCCTTGCAAGAGTGAAAGCGCATGCCCGCTGAGTTTCATTTCCTGCGCCCGGAGTGGTTGTGGGGCATTCCCGCAGTCATCCTGCTTGCCGTCGCACTGGCGCGCCGGCAACTTGCGCCCGGCAGCTGGCAACGCATTGTCGACCCGCTGCTCGCGCCCTATGTACTCGTTGGCAACCAGGCAAAGGGGCTGAGTCATCGCTGGTGGTTGTTGCTGTTGTCCGGGATGCTCGCCGTACTGTCGATGGCCGGCCCGAGCTGGAACCGTGTCGAGCAACCGGTGTTTCGTTCCGAGCAGGCCATCGTCATTGCGCTGGATCTTTCGTACTCGATGGATGCGCAGGACCTGACGCCGAGTCGCCTGACGCGCGCCAAACTGAAGATCCTCGACATCCTGGAACGCCGGAAGAGCGGCCAGACGGCGCTGGTCGTGTACTCGGCCAACGCGTTCACGGTGACACCGCTCACCACGGATGCAGATACCGTGGCGGCACTGGTCAACAGTCTGAGTTCGGACATCATGCCGAGCCGTGGCAGCTACCCGCCGGCGGCGATCGAAAAAGGCCTGCAGTTGCTCGAGCAGGCCGGCGTCGGTTTCGGCGAAGTACTCCTGATTACGGACGGCGGATCGAGTCCCGCCGCGGAACGTTCGGCGAATGAACTGCGCGATGCGGGGTACACCCTGTCGGTCCTCGGCGTCGGGACGCTGCAGGGTGCGCCCATTCCGAAAGCAGGGGGAGGATTCGTTACCGACCGTTCCGGCAATATCGCGGTACCCAAACTGGAAGTGGAAGGGTTGCGCCGACTCGCATCGGCCGGTGGCGGCCGGTACACAGCATTGACCGCGGACGATCGCGATATCGACATGCTGCTGTCCGGCGAGGTCGCCGATGCCAGCGAGTCGGGCAAGTCGCTTTCTACCGATCAGTGGCGCGAGGAAGGACCGTGGCTCCTGCTGCCATTGCTGCCGCTAGCGGCACTCGCGTTTCGCCGCGGACTGGTTATCGTTCTCTTGCTGTTCGTGTTGCCTGTGCCGGAGGATGCAATGGCGTTCGACTGGCAGGACCTGTGGCGCAACAGCGACCAGCAGGGGCAACGACAACTCGCGGCTGGCAATGCCGCCGATGCGGCGGCACTGTTCGAGGATCCGTCGTGGCGCGCGGTCGCAAGTTACCGTGCCGGTGATTACGGCGGCAGCGCGGCGGGATTCGCCGAGGGCGAGGATGTCGAGAGCCTCTACAATCTCGGCAATGCGCTGGCGCGCCTGGGCCAGTTCGAATCGGCCATCGATGCCTATGAGCAGGCACTCAAGATCGATCCGGAGATGGAGGATGCGATTTACAACCGCGACCTTCTGAAAGACATCGTGCAGCAGCAACAGGATTCACAGAACGACCAGCAGGGCGGACAGCAATCGGAAAACGAAGGCGGAGGTGCGCAGCAATCGGAAACCGACAGCCAGTCCGAGCAGCAGGGACAGGAAGGCTCGGCTGGCGAGGCGGGCAGCGAGAACCAGGATGGCGAGTCCTCGGTGCGCGACGAGGAAATGAGCCAGGAGGATCTCGAGGCGATGCAGCGGGAACTGGAACGCGCTGCGCAGGAAGCCGAACAGCAGCAGGGTGAAGCCGAAAGCGAGCAGGCCATGAGCCAGGCCGAAGCGGAGCAGATGCGGCGCATGCAGGAACAGCAGCAGGCCATGGAACAATGGTTGCGGCGCATTCCCAACGACCCGGGCGGCCTGTTGCGGCGAAAATTCCAGTACCAGTATCAGCGCATGGAGCGCGACCAGGACGGCAATCCGTTGTGGCCGGACGATGAGGTGGAACCATGGTAGCGGCGATGCACCGTTTTCTCGGCGCGGCATTGATAATCCTGGCACTCGGCCTGCCGGGCTGGTCGGCTGCTGCGGTCATTGCCAGCGTCGATCGTGACGAAGTTGAACTCAACGAGTCCTTCACGCTGAAAGTGATCGTCGATTCCGCGATCGAGACCGTGCCGGACGTGAGCGCGCTGGAACAGGATTTCTTCATAGGTTCCACCAGCCAGCTGAGCAACACGACCATAGTGAACGGGCAGATTTCCCGCAGCCGCACCTGGACTTACATGCTGATGGCAAAACGCGACGGTGAACTCACGATTCCGCCGGTCGTCGTCGGCGCCGAGCAAAGCGATCCCTTGCGCATCACTGTATCGCCACAGGCCGACGTGTTGCCCGGTGAAGCGGACATCTTCGTTACCAGCGAAGTCGATCACACGGAAAGCTTCGTGCAGGCGCAGATTCTCTACACCGTAAAAGTGTATCGGGCCGTCGCGACGAGGCAGCCGCGGCTCAGCGACCTGAGTGTCGAAGGCGTCGAGGTGCTGAAGGAACTGGCAGGCGAGGAGCGCAGTTACGACTCGATTCTGAACGGCAAGGCCTACAACGTGGTGGAGCGTGTGTACGCGCTCTTCCCGCAGGAAAGTGGCGAGCTGAACATTGCGCCTGCACGATTCGAGGCGCGCGTGCTGCGCGACAATCGCATTACCGGACGCAAGGTGTTCGAATCGGAACCGATCAACGTACTGGTGAGCCCGATTCCGCCGCCGCCGGCGGATTTTCCGCACGCCGCCTGGTTTCCGGCGAAGTCGGTGGAGATCAGCGAGGCCTGGTCGCGGCCGCCGGACAACCTGCCGGCCGGCGAACCGGTCACGCGCCACATTACCGTCACGGCACTCGGCCAGCTCGAGACACAGATTCCGGTGATCGAGCCGACGGTTTCGGACAGCATCAAGGTCTACCCGGACAAACCTGAATTGCGCAATGCGGCAGTGCCGAAGGGCATACTCGCCTCGCGCAAGGACCAGTACGCAATGATCGGTGTAACACCAGGCACGGTCGAGATTCCGGAACTGAAACTGCCGTGGTGGAACATCGACAGCGGCGTGTGGGAGGTCGCGACCTTGCCGGGTGCAACCGTCAACATCCTGCCTTCGGCCAACGCCTTGCCGTTGCCGCCGCCGGTGCCCGAGATTGTCGAAGTCGCGGTGGACAGGCCGGTCGAAACGGTAGTTGTGCAGGGGCGCTTATGGCAGCAGGTCAGCATGGGGCTGGCAGCGCTCTGGGTCACGACGCTGGCGGCGTGGTGGTTCAGTTCGCGTCCGGATCGCAAACCGCGGGAAGCGGACGAGCCGCCGTTGCACAAGCAACAGGCGAAGTTTCTAAAGGCGGCAAGAAAAGCCGCTCTCGATGGCGATGCGGCGCGCGTCAAGTCAGCCCTGCTTGCATGGGGTCGCCTGCAATGGACGAACGGCGCGCCGCGCAGCATCGGTGAACTCGCTACGCGCGTGTCGGATCCGCTGGCGAAGGAGCTGCGCGTGCTGTGTAACGCGAGTTATGGGCCGCACGCGACGCCCTGGGACGGCGAGCGCATGGCGAAGGCGCTGCGCTCGTTTGCTGTGCTGTCCGGCGCAAAGGAACAGCATGAAATAGACGACTTGCCGCCCCTGATGCCCGGTCGGCCTGCGTAGGCCGGAAAATGGCGCCGGGTTTATTTAGCGACTGAGCAGGGCACGGCAGCCGGGGGG
>DATICC010000560.1:0-2527 GCA_035457045.1 Woeseiaceae bacterium
TGACTTCAAGTACCGAGCCGTCGGCCGCCGGTGCATGTGGCCTGACACGAAGCGTCATAGTGCCGCCTCCAATCTGGCTGTCCGAGCTTCGGCTCGAAGCGTGCCGAGTCCAATCATCGCGAACGCCCGGGGATCGGCAACGCCGGGGTCCTGCTCGGCCTCGACGATGATCCAGCCTGAATAGCCCATGTCGGACAGCTGACGAAACAGCGGCTGGAACTGAAGGTCACCGTCGCCCGGCACGGTGAACATCCCTTGGAGCACTCCGTCAAGGAAGCTGTTCCCGCTGTTGAGAACAGTTTCGAAGATGCTGCGGCGCACATCCTTACAATGAACATGGGCGATGCGCTGCGGGAATCGTTTTGCGATGGAGACTGCGTCGATCCCGCCCAGGGCTGCGTGACCGGTATCGAGCGTCAGGCCGACCGTTTCGCCGGTTGCTTCAAGGAAACGGTACAGTTCCGCGGCGCTTTCGACCACTGTCCCCAAGTGGTGGTGATAGGCGAGACGCATGCCTTCGCCTTGAAGGAAATCGGCGACCCTGGTCATCCGCTCGCCAAAGACCGTCCATTGGTCATCACTCAGGTCAGGCGATTGGCTGAGCGGGCGTTGACGGTCGCCGTGGATGGCGTTGCTGGTCTCCGCGATGATGAACACGTTGCAGTCTTGCGACTGGAGCAGGTTGAGGTGACGCCGCAGTGCTTCGATTTCGGCATCCGCATCTCGCACCAGAAGGTTCGAGCTGTACCAGCCGCCGACCAGTGCGAGCGCATATTTGTTCAGAAGCGCCCGGAGTAATTGAGGATCGCGTGGAAACTTCCCGCCCAGCTCCACGCCGGCGAAGCCCACCTCCTGAATGTCGCGAAGCACATTCTCCAGCGGCGTGTCGCCGCCGAGCTCGGGCATATCATCGTTGATCCATGCAATCGGGCTGACGCCAAAGCGGATGGTCACCGCCGTACCTTTCCAATCTGCTCATCGTAAGATTTGCGCGCTTCCGCCACGCCTGCACGCTTCGACACTTCTGCCACGGCAACGTCCCACCAGGCGCCGCCGGCCTCGGTGCTGCGTTCCGGATCGGTGTCGATCACGACGACATAGGTCCGGTCGGCCGCAAGCGCGCGCCCCAATGCCGTTTCGAGTTCGGCAAGAGAGCCGGCCTTCTCCGAAATCGCGCCCAACGCTGTTGCGTGCGCCACAAAATCGATCCGCGACGTTGCAGGCAAAAGATTGTTGAAGCGCTCGCCGGCGGTTGCCTGCTGCAAACGATTGATGCAGCCGAAGCCTCGATTGTCCAACACGACGATGATGAGTTTCGCGCCCATCATCACCGATGTCGCAATCTCGGAGTTGAGCATGAGGTAGCTTCCGTCGCCCAGCATCACGACAACGTCGCGGTCCGGTGCGGCGAGCTTTACGCCGAGGCCACCGGCAATCTCGTAGCCCATGCAGGAATAACCATATTCCAGATGGTAGCCGTCACTGGTCTTTGACCGCCAAAGCTTGTGCAGCTCACCCGGAAGGCCGCCTGCGGCACCGACGACGATGGCGTTATCCGGGACCGTTCTCCAAACCGAGCCAATGACCTGGGCATCAGACGGAAGATTCTCGTTCCCGGCCGCGGTTGCTACGTCCCAAGCCGCATTCCAGTCCTCGACCGCGGAAGCATGGCGATTGCGAACTTGCGACCGCCACTCTCCAAGCTCCTCCGACAGTGCGTCGAGCGTTAGCTTGGCATCCGCAACCAGCGCGAATGCCCCGCGCTTGTGCGCATCATGGGACGATACATTGACCTGGACCACGGTCGCCCGTGGGTTCTCGAAAAGTGCCCAGGAACCGGTCGTAAAATCCTGCAGCCGTGTTCCGATCCCGATGACCAAATCTGCTTCGGCTGCGGCGGAATTCGCGGCGCTGGAACCGGTGACCCCGATGCTTCCGAGCGATTGCGGATGATCCCATGGCAGGCTGCCCTTGCCGGCCTGCGTTTCTGCGACGGGAATTCCGAATGCAGATGCGAAGCTCGCCAGCTCATCGGAAGCGATGGAATAATGGACGCCGCCACCGGCAATCAGAAGCGGTGCCGCCGACTGCCTGATCGCGTCCGCCAGCCGCCTGATATCCTGACGCTCTGGAGCTTCCCGGCGAATGCGCCAGACGCGTCGTTGGAAGAAGCTGTCGGGATAATCGAACGCTTCCGCCTGCACGTCCTGGCAGAAGGCGAGGGTCGCCGGGCCGCAGGTCACCGGGTCCAACATGGTTGCGACTGCCCGCGGCAATGCATCGAGCAACTGCTCCGCCCTGACGATCCTGTCGAAATAGCGAGAAACGGGGCGGAAACTGTCATTCGCCGACACCGTGCCGTCGCCGAAATCCTCGACCTGCTGAAGCACGGGGTCAGGCCGCCGGCTGGCGTAGACGTCGCCGGGCAATAATAGCACGGGCAGCCGGTTCACATGGGCTAGCGCCGCGGCCGTGACCATGTTGGTGGCGCCCGGTCCGATCGACGACGTGCAGACCATCGCCCGTC
>DATICC010000561.1:0-5548 GCA_035457045.1 Woeseiaceae bacterium
CGCGGCTAAGTCTCGAGAAGCGCCTGCGCAGTGAACTCGGTAACAAGATGACCTCGTGGACACTGCAGGAAACGCTGCTCGGCGGCAATCCTCAGCAGACCGCAAGCGTCGCGGGCCCGTCCATGCGCGGCAAATCCGGTATGCGGCTCTCGGAACGATTCCGCCAGTACTACCAGCTGGTCGCCTCCTCCGGCAGCCAGAGCGACCAGTCGCTGGCGGTGCTTGCGTCGGACATTTATCTCGACATGGACGAAACCAGCACGCTGATCGCGAGAACCCGCGAGGAAATTGCGCGCGCCACGCTCATTGAACAGCTCAACCAGTCGTTTGGCACTATCACTCCGGAAATGATGGAAGTGGTCGACGGCGTCAAGTCGATCCTGTTCGGCGACGAAGCCAGCCGCGTGCAGGTCGCAGGTCCGCCTCCGGGCAGCGTCGAGCAGGCTTATCGCAGTCCGCTCGAGAACTGAGCAGCAACGACCACGGGATTATCAATGGAGATCGTCATGAGCAGCACCCGCTTCCGCCTGTCGGCACCAATGGTGATCGCAATACTCGCCGGCAACCTGTTGCTGGCATCCTGTGCCAGCACACCGCCTTGCAGCGGCAGCACCAGCAAGAACCTGGAAACTGCCATCGACGATGTGAAACGCACCCTGACCAGCGGCTGCGAAGCGCATTTCGATCGTTACTACGACGAACTCCTGCGCGTTGCCGAGGGTGACCCGAAGCCGGAGAACAAGCGCATTTTCAGCGACTTCCTCGTGTGGTCCAGCGACGAAGGCCTGTTGAGCCAGCGCCAGGCGAAGGACTACTACAACCGCTATTTCAACGTGAAATTCATGTCGATGCAGGGCGATTACAACAACTGCTCGCACACCTGCCCGCGCCGTGACCGGGTGATGATCGACATGGAGCGCGAACTCAGCGACAAGGAACGCGGCTTGCTCCGCGTGAGCCTCGACAACGAGGGCTACTACCGCGCGGACGAACTTTACCAGGAGATAGAGCTCGTCCTCGAAGCGACCTGCACCGCCTGCGCGGCCGGAAACTGAAGCGTCGTCCGTGGCATGCGCAAAGCCAACAGCGAGCACTTCATCCAGGGATTGACGGCGGGTGCGTTCGGCTCCTTCGTCGGCGCCGCCGCCATACTCTATGTACTCGCCCGCACGCGGGTCATCAGTTTCCCGGGCGAACAGCATGTGGCCGACTGGCTGCTGTGGGCGTACACCAACCTCGGGTCCTCGATACCGGTCTTTGCCGTATTGCTGATTGCCTACTTTGTAACCCTGCGACGCCTGCGCCGTGCCCTGACCGGCGCACAACCATTGAACGAGATCGTGCAACTCGATCACCTGGCCGAGATCTGGACCACGCTGTTTTTCGGTACCGGGGTCATCTGGACGGCTATCGGCATGCGCAGCGCCCTGCTCTATGCCCTCGGCGACACCGACGACGGTTTACAGGACGGTGCCTATGTCGTGCTGCGGCGCATGGTTGACGGCGGCATCCTGCTCGCTCTCTCGACGACTATTTTCGGCGGCATCGGTGGCTACCTGATGCGCGTCTACAAATCCGTAACGCTTGGTGCCGACTTGCAGCACTGCTACGACACGGCGGCACGCGCCGACACCTCGCACATGCGCGACACGCTGGAGCGTATCGAGGAGCACCTGAAGGGCCGAGGTGCACCGGCGCATACGGCGGCGGAGAGCCGGGAATGATGCCCTCACGCCTGCATTACTCGATGGCTCGCGGCGGGCAGATGTACGCCGCCGATGCCGAGTTGCAGACCGACGTGATGCGCTTCATGGCAATACTCTCGCTCTGCCTCGTGGCGATATTCGCGCTGGTGCAGAGCATCCCGGTCACCCCCCGGGCGGCGGAACAGCCGCGCGCGAGCACAGCGCCAGTAACTCCGCCAGTTACGCTCAAGGAACCGCGCGCCGAAGCAATTGTTCCGGTCACCGTTTCGAAGCGTGACGAACCGGTTGCGCCGGTCAAAATGCCGCTGCGTGAGCAAGCAATCGGGCCAGTTACAAGTCCGGCGCGCAAGGAAGCACGGCCGGAGCCGGAGCGGATGGCTACGTCGCCGGCCGAACCACAGGCCACTGCCGGAGCCGCAACGCGGCAACCGGGCTTCACCCTGCAATTCGAGGACAATGAAGCGCTCACGCGACTTATTTCGCGCGATGCGGTCGGATTCTTCGCTATCTCCGCCGAAAAATCGTTGCGCCTCAAGGTCGGGGGCGGCCGCATGGATTTCTGGCCGTCGTCGACACCCGGCCAGTATTACGAAATGGACGGCGCGACGGTACCCGCAGAAGTACGGACCGCCTTATTGCGGTCCGGGGCCGATTTTGCCGGTAGCCAACTGTGGGGCGTGACCCTGCCGCCCGCCACTACGGCAAAGCTCAGGGAATACCTTGCCGGTACCGGCGGCGGCAGGCTCATCATCGGCCGTAACGGCGACCTCAGGCTGGAGCAGTGACGTGAGCGCTCGCCTCGCAAGATGCCTGTTGCCGGTGTTGACGCTCGCCGCGTGCATGCCCGCCTTTGCGGCGTCACGTTCCCCCGAACTCGAGCACTGGCTTGACCAGGAGCTCGTACCCTACGTCGCCGACCAGCTCTCGACGCATCCGCGCTTTCGCAACGAGTCGCTGCAATTCGTGGTCATGAAGGACAGCAACCCGCAACCGGTGAGCAGTGCGCTGGCACTTGCGCTGCGTGATCGCTTGCAGGATGCGCTGATGGACACGCCGGGCATACGCATTGTCTGGCGGCCGGAGCAGTCACTGCCGGGCCGGATAGCGGGCAGTGGCGAAGTCGATTGCAGTGCCGACAAGGTGCATTACTACATCGGCCTGGAATTGACCGAGACCCGAGCCGGAGAATTCGCATTCGAATTGCGTGCACTCGATCTCGAGGACCGCAGCTGGGTCGCCGGATTCGGCAAGAGTTGGAGCGGCGCGTTGACGGCGGCGCAGCACCGGGCCTGGCGGGAGGTTGCCACGGACCAGTCCTTTCTCGGCGAGCGCGACGTGCCGTTCACCGGATCGCAAACCGATCTCCTTGCCGCAAGGCTTGCACACAAACTCGGCTGCTCGCTGTTGCAGCAGGTCGCCGGCGAATACATCGCGACATCCGGCGCCGGCGAAGCGGGTGAAACCGCCGGCATGATCGAGCTGGTCACCAATAACCTGGCTGCCTATCACGCACTCCGGGTCGCGACCGACGGCTCTGAGGCAAACGCCACTATCGAAGCCCGTGCCCACAAAGTCGATGAGGATTTGTACCAGTATTGGGTGACAGTCAGGCCGAACGCCGCGGCGTCCGATCTCAAGGCGATCAGTGCCAGCGCCTACGTCTATATCGAAGAGCAGTTCAATGCGGCGGAACTCGTGACTGCCCTGCCGCCGGTCAGCTACACACGGCAGGGCGCGATGCTGAGCGGGCTGCGCCTGGTCGAACTCGATGACGTCCGCAGTTGCAGCAACCGGCGCGACTGCTTTGCCCTGCAAACCCGCAGCAACGAGGATGCGATCGTATTCTTCCTTAATCACCAGTTGAATCACGGGCTGGTTCGCCTGGCCGGCGAGGACTGCACGCAGCGCGCGACCGCGCGTGTGATCCGGGCGAATGAATCGGTCAACTTCTCCCTTCTCGCCGACGCACCGGGCGGTGGCGAGTGGTTGCCGGGCGAGAAATGGGAGCTGAGTCCCTCCATGGACACCTATTACGTCCTGGCCGCCAGCGACAACAAAGCAGCGCGTGCGCTGGCAAGGCACGTCGAGCGACTGCCGCTGCGCTGCACTGCGTCGGTACGTCAAGGATTGAAAGGCGGCGAACTGCAACGGTGGCTCGCCGAACTGGAAACCATCGCCGATCACTGGAAGACGGAAATCGACTGGCAGCTGATTCGCGTCAGGAACCTGTACTAAGGCCTGCCGATGATACGCCTGCTGGGTTTCATCATCGGTTCCGCTGTGTCGATCGGCGTGATTCTCCTGATCCTCGGCGTCCCGGAGTTTCACCTTTCGAATCCGCACCTGGACAAGGGTCGCTTCGAAGAAGCCCTGGAAAACCTCAAGGACAAGCAGCGCGAGGTTGCTGCGGCAGTGGCGAGTGCAGCGGAATCCGCCAAGGCGGACCCGCTGCCGCCCGAGGCACCTCCGGATGCGACGGTCGTGGACGATGCGGTGCCGGCAGAGCCGCTTCTGGCCGATGCAGAACCGTCGCCGGTTGCCGGCGATGACACGCTGGTGCCGCAGGAACGGCAGTGGTACAGCTTCTGGAACCCCTTTCGCAGCGAGGTCGCCGCACGCGGTTTCGTGTCGCAACTCGAAAAAGTGACCGGTCTCGACTATCGCATCGTCAGGGTGAAGACCGGTGTTTATGAAGTGTCGTTTGCGTATGAAGGCGATATCGAGAAGCAGGCCAAGCTGTCGCAGATCCAGGCGGCAACGGGGCTGGAGCTGCCCGGCTCATGACCGTGCGCAGTGTAGCCGCAGCATGTTCAGCGACCCTGCTCGTCGTTGCTCTGGCGTCCGCAACATCCTTGTCAGACGGCGATGCCGACCTGGCATGGCGAAATTACCTGCAAAACGAAACCAGCCTTCCGCCGAGCTACCAGTTTCCGTACAGTCATTGCTTTCGTTCCTCATCCCTCGCGCATGCTTTGCCGGAAACGCTGCTGCTTGCCGTGGCCCGTGGCGAGAGCGACTTCAATGCCACGGCAAGATCGAAAGCCAATGCGCACGGCGTGATGCAGATCCAGTGGCCCGGCACAGCGCGCCACCTCGGCATTTTTCGATTGACGGAATTGTACGATCCCTGCACCAATATCGAAGCCGGTGCGCGTTACCTGAACGAGCTGCTGCAACAGTATGACGGCAACCTGCACCTCGCACTTGCCGCATACAACTACGGCCCGAGCCGCATCGCGAAGGACGGCAGCGACATACCGCCGGGCGCCGAATGGTACAGCGGCTACATCCTGCAGCACCTCGATTATGTGCTGGGCGACAGAAATCGGAAGAAACCGCTGGGTGAACACCTGTACTCCGAGCTTGGCCGGACCACCCTGGTGAGTTTTGCAGAGCCTTACCGCGCTGCCGCCTTCGTCGGCAGCATGGAGCAATTGTCACCGGGACTGCAGCTCGACTGGTTCCGCCATGACGTCGGACGCTTTTCCGTGGTCCTTATCTACGAAGGCAAGGACGACTTCCAGCGCAGCGCAGCTCTCCTCGCCAATGCCGGCTTCCGCCTCGACTGAATTCGAGAAAACGAGAAAAAGGTGTCAGGTTTATTTTAGGAAAAGGTGTCAGGTTTATTTTTATCGAAAATAAACCTGACACCTTTTCCGGACACCTTTTCCGACACCTTTTCCGGGAACCTTTCGCCCGGCGCCCTTTTCTGGGCTATTCGCCGATGCGAGTTCTGCGTTTGCGCTCCTGGTCGGCTACAACGCATTCTGGCAGGTCGTTGAACATGCGCGGCGTGTATGTGCCGTTCGCGGCGTAGGTGGCGTCGCCGTACGTAGCAAAGA
>DATICC010000562.1:0-2863 GCA_035457045.1 Woeseiaceae bacterium
GTGCCGGCACCTGGCGGCTGGTCGCGCCGGTCAGCCTGGCACTGAGCGGTGCAAGTGTTAGCACCGGTCCCCAGTCCTGGCAGAACGGCGATGCGCGCCTCGACGTCGGGCGGTTCCGCTACGACGGCGGACTGAAAGAGCTGGACGCGAGCCTCATTGCCCTGCCGCTCGAATCGCTCAATCCGGTGCTCCCGGAGAATATCCGCCTCGCCGGGCGGGTGGATGCCGTGTTGCTGCTCGAGGATACGGACGGGTCCCGCTCCGGGAGCCTCACCTGGAAACAAAGCGATACTGTCATTCGCGTGACGCCTCCGCGCGAGCAAGCCATCGACATCCGGGTCCCGGTGGTGAGCGCCGACCTGCAGCTGAGCGGCAATGCCGTTCAGGGCCGCGCCCTGGTGGAAATCGAGCCGGGCGTAAAGGCATCCCTGGACCTCGCCACGGACGGCCTTGCGGGGGACGCGCCGCTGCGCGCAAGGCTCCTGCTCAATGGCAGCGAATGGGAGTGGATTACAGCGCTTTTCCCGGAGATCGACAATTTTAAGGGCGTTATATCCGCCGATGCCAGCGCAAACGGCACATTGGCTGCGCCAGGGCTGCAGGGCGAACTGCGCTGGCAGGAGGGCGAACTCGCCGTGCCGGCCCTCAACCTGCCACTCACCGACATCGAGGTGACGGTCACCGGGTCCTCCACCGGCGACGCTGTCGTAAAGGGCTCCATGACGGCCGGGCGCGGCAAACTGACCCTGGACGGGCGGCTCGAGGACCTGCTGAGCGATGCTCGTTCGTTTACGGCAGAACTCGGCGGCCGCAAGGCCTTGCTGCTCAACTGGCCCGACTACCGGCTGAGCGCGTCACCGGACCTCATCGTCAGCGGCGACAGTACGGGCATCGAGGTCGGCGGCAAGGTGGCGGTCGACCAGGCGACCATTACGGTGCGGGAATTGCCGGAAGGTGCGGTCTCGCCTTCCCCGGATGTCGTGGTAAGCGGCCGGACCGAAAATCCGAAGTCCAGTCTGCCACTCCGCGGCAGCGTAGAACTGGATCTCGGTGAGAACGTGCACGTGCAGGCCTTCGGCCTGGACACGCATCTCGAGGGAGACCTGCGCTTCACGTCGGTGCCGGACCGGGACCCGCGCGCCGAGGGCAAGCTCGAACTGGTCGGAGGAAAGTTCTCGGCCTACGGCCAGGACCTCACCATCGAGGAAGGTACCCTGACCTTCACGGGTCCGCTGGACGATCCCATCGTCCTGGTCCGGGCCGTCAGGAAGGTCGACGGGCCGGACGGCACTGTAACCGCCGGCCTGGAACTGCGCGGGCGTGCGCAAAATGTGTCGTCTTCGGTTTTCGCGAGGCCGGCGATGTCGGAAGCCGACGCGTTGTCCTATCTCGTCATCGGCCGGCCGCTGGAACAGGCCACCGCGGCGGACGGCAGCATGCTGTCGGGTACCGCCTATGCACTCGGGCTGCGGCAGGCGGCCACCATCACGAACCAGCTGGGACAGAACCTCGGGCTCGACCAGCTAACGGTCGGCGGCAGCAACCAGAGCACCACGGAGCTCGTCGCCGGCAAGCAGGTCAACAACCGGCTTTACGTACGCTACGCCTACGGTGTGTTCACCGAGATCGGCAACCTGCTGCTGCGCTACCGGCTGTCCGATCGCCTCACCATCGAAGCCGGCACCGGCGAAGCGCAGTCGATGGACCTCCTCTACATGGTGGAGAAACCGTAGACGAATCGCACCGCCGTCTCCGGGCTTGCATTGTAGGAGCCTGCATTGCAGGCGACCTCCTGACGCTGGCACCGCAGCGGTGGAAATGTGCCGCACGGGACCAGGATCGCTGTCGCCTGCGGTGCAGGCTCCTACAGTGCAAGCCTCAAAAATCGGAGTGATTGCGTCAGCACAAGGCTTCGCGGATGAAGTCGAAGCGGTCGTTGCCCCAGAACATTTTGTCGCCGACGAAGAAGGTCGGTGCGCCGAAGGCGCCGCGTGCGACGGCCTCGTCGGTGTTGGCCTTTAGCTGGTCCTTTATCGATTGCTGCGCCATGCCTTTGAGCGCAACGGCGGGATCGAGGCCAGCCTCGCCGGCCAGCTTCGCGAGTTCTGCCTCGTCTCCGAGATTTCGCTGTTCCACCCACATGGCATCGAACAGGCGCCGGTGCATCGCCGGAAACACGCCCTCGCGCTGCGCAAGTAACGCGAGTCGCAATGCGTTCAGCGTGTTCTGCGGGAACAGCGGGTTCATCGTCAGCGGCAGTGCGTAGCGCCGCGCCCACGCCGCGACATCCTGCCACAGGTAGCGGCCCTTGGCTTCCACCGTCACCGGCGGGCGATTGCCGGTCGCCTGCATCACAGCGCCGAGCAGCATGGGCCTGTAGACGATTTCCGCAGCGTCGAGCGTTTCAAGCTGGCTGTCGGCCAGGTAGGAGTACACGCTCACGTAGTCATAGAAGAATTCCAGTTTGTTCGGCATTCGGGAGCCCCGCTCAGACCGGCTTCATTGCGACGAATTTCGGGCGGCGCTCGATGGTCCTGATCCACGCGCGGATCGCCGGATAATTGGCGAGATCGAACCCGCCCTCGCCAGCAACGTGTGTATACGCAAACAACGCGATATCGGCGATGCTGAAATGCTTGCCGGCCATGTAGGCATGGTTCAGCAGCTGCTTCTCCATGACACCGAGCGCTGCGTAACCGGGTTTCCTCTTGCTTTCGAGATCCGCCTGCCTTGCGGGCGGGTTGCCAAGATAGCGAATGATGAATCGGGATGTTGCGATGTACGGTTCGTGACTGTATTGCTCGAAGAACATCCACTGCAGCACCTGAGCGCGGCCGAATCTGTCGGTGCCGGCCAGCGCGTT
>DATICC010000563.1:0-7043 GCA_035457045.1 Woeseiaceae bacterium
TTGTTCTAGAAGTTTTCCTGTACGAGCCCGCATTGCAGGCGACAGCGATCCCGATCGTGCCTTGGACGCCGACGACCGATTGCAATCACTCGGTGTGCCGCCTGAAATGATCGGCGAGGACCTGGGCAACGCAGCCGGTCAGGCGTTTGCCGGTTTCGATGTGCAGGAACTCGTTCGGGCCGTGCGCGTTCGAGTTCGGTCCGAGCAGCCCGGTGACCAGGAACTGCGCCTTCGGGAATTTCTCTCCCAGCATGCCCATGAAGGGAATCGTTCCGCCGGTTCCCATGTACATCGATGGTTTGCCGAAGAAAGTGTTGGATGCTTTCTGCATCGAGGCGGCCAGCCAGTCCGCGACGGCCGGTGCGTTCCAGCCGCCCATCGCCGAATCGACGTCGAAACTTACGTTGGCGAGACGCGGCTTGTTGCGTTCCAGCGCTTTCTTGACGGCTGCTGCCGCCTTTTTCGGGTCGCAAGTCGGCGGCAGGCGGAAGGAAAGCTTCAAGGTCGTCCTCGGCAACAGCACGTTGCCGGCATTCACCAGTGCCGGAAGCCCGTCGGCGCCGGTCACGCTCAAGGTCGGCCGCCAGGTATTGTTCAGAAGCAACTCGAGCGACGATCCGGCGGGTTTCGCACCCTTGACCGCCCAGGGATAGCGCCGGTGCACCGAGTCCTTGAGGACCCTGGCCGCTTTCTCCGCCTGTTTCTGGCGTTGCGCCGGGATTTTCACGTGCAGTGCGGCCGGCAGCAATTCGCCGGTCGCCTCGTCCTCGATGCGGCTCAGCAGTTGCCGCAGCAGGCGAAAACTCGAAGGCACGATGCCACTGGCGCTGCCCGAGTGCACGCCTTCGGTCAGGACCTCGACCTTCAGTTTGCCGGTAAGATTGCCGCGCAACGATGTCGTGCACCAGAGTTGTTCGTAATTTCCGCACTCGGCATCGAGACAGACCACCAGGCTCGGCGAGCCGATCCGCTCCTTCAGCAAATCGATGTAGAAGGGCAGATCGAAGCTGCCGCTCTCCTCGCAACCCTCGATCAGCACCACACAATGCGCATGCGGAACCCCTTGTTCCTGCAAGGCACGTATGGCGGTCAGTGAACCGAAGGTCGCGTAACCATCGTCGGCACCGCCACGTCCGTACAGTTTTCCGTTCCGGATGACCGGTGTCCAGGGATCGAGACCATCGGCCCAGCCGCTGAACTCAGGCTGCTTGTCGAAATGGCCGTACAGCACGACCACCTCGTCCGACGCACCGGGAATATCGATGAACAACACCGGCGTGCGCCCCTTGATGCGCACGACTTCGACCTGCATGCCCCTGATCGGTTGCTTGCGGCACCATGCTTCGAGAAGTGCAATGGCCCGGTCCATGTGGCCGTGTTTCTCCCAGTCCGGGTCAAACACCGGTGACTTGTTGGGGATCCGGATGTAATCGCAAAGTGTCGGGACGATGGACTCATCCCAGTGTTTGCCGATGAAGTTTGCTGCTTTGGTCGTGTTCATTTCTTGATAACTTTTAATCGGGTTGGACGAAGAATCGCCCTGAGAGAGTGAAGCATCCGTGGGCAGAAGGCAATGCTGTAGTCCGGTTGCTGCACCGGCACGCACATTGGCCGTGCTCGAAATCGCGAGCAATGGATAGCCGGCCCACGATCGCGTCAGGCGCGAAAATCCGCAAACAGCTTCTCGTGCCCGTTGAGTATGCGACGGCTCTCCGCTGGATCCGCGTGCGTCGTGCCGTCGCCGATGCCGAAAGTTCCGCCCAGCACCAGCGCGTCGGAGCGCGGGAACATGTACAGCAATCCCTCTCCGCCGCCGACAGTGAGGTAGTCGACATCGAGGTCGGGCGGCAGGAACAGCAGCTGTCCCTTGACCGGCGTGAGCTCGGTGTCACCGAAGAGCGCGGCGGCGCCCAGACCGGTGCAGTTGAAGATCACGGGTTCAGACAGCGACAGCACGTCGGCACGGTCGGCAAAATCACGCACGACGAATTGTCCGCCGGCCTGGAAGTAATCGTCCGTGACGCGGCGCAGGAAAGTCGCCGGTTCGATCAGCATGGTCACGGTGCGTCGTACGTACGGGACCGGAAACGGATGCTCACCCGGCTCGAGGTCAGCTACCGACGCAAACAACTCCGGCAGTTCACGCAGGTAGTAGCTGAATTCGAAGGGTTGCAGTCCGAGATAATAGTTCTCGATCCAGCGCACGCCGTAATCGGGTCCGCCGAGATTGGTGTACGCGTGATGCGCAATGCGGGCCGCCCATTTGAACTGCTCTTCGAACGCCGGCGTCGCGACACCTTCCTCGAAAACGCTGGTCGGCGCCCACTGGCCGCCGGCGATATTGGACGTGCTGTGCCGGGCGACGTTTCGCGTGTAAATGGTGACCGTCCAGCCGGCGTCCTGCAGCAGGCGCGCGGTCGTCAGGCCCATAATGCCGCCACCGACGACGGCAGCCTGGCGATGCTCCATGCCCAGCGATTCGCGGACGGCCAGTGCAGACGAACCCCAGGAGAGCGTAATGCCGCCCCCGCCATGTCCGTAGTTGTGAATGACGGTCTTGTCGTCCATCTTTTCAGCCTTGACCACAAACCCGGACGGGCGATAGGGGCGCAGCCCGACCACCTCGCGAACCACGCGGTCTGCGGAGATGCGCGGCGCCAGGAAGGGCTTGCGCGACAAGGGTCGCTCGTAGTCGCGCATCCGGCTGATGCTCGCCGTGCAAGCACTCATTGTTGCGGCAATCGATGCCGTGGCCATCGTTTTCAGACATTGGCGACGAGTAACGGCTGGCAGCTTCATGAGAGCAGGCTCCGGTAGTGGATTCCATCGGTGTGGACACGAACATTGCTTCGTATTTTGTAGAATGTCCACCATGAAACGACTCGTTGTGCTCATCGTGCTTGGTTCATTGCTCGTGATTGCGGCGTACTTCCTGCGGCAGGATTCGCCCGGTCCCGAACACGCCGGTGCCGGGCAAACCGGGGCTGGAGTCGGGCGACAGGAGGAGTTGTTCCGGGCGTGCGTTGCTGCCCGCGATCGCGAAATTCACCGGAAGACTTTCGCGACCATCGACAACCCGGACGTGCAGCGCGAAATCCTCGCTACCGAAAAGGAACGCGCCGTTCGCGAGTGCCGCGAAAAGTATCCCGCCCTGTAGGAGCGCGCATTGCGGTGAACTGTGGGCATGCGCTGTAGGAGCCTGCATTGCAGGCGACGCGATGATCGGAACCGTGCTGCACGCCGGCGCCGCCGCGCCATGCCTTTCTCGCTCGGAAAAAATTCTTACTCGCTCGAAAGGCATACCGCCGCGTCGCCGGCTGGATGTTCGTGGGGTCGATCTCAGCAGTACCGGCGGGCACCGTGCCGGTGGAAACGTGCTGCTGGTCCTTCGAGCGAATTGGAATTTTTCTGAGCGAGAAGGACCAGCAGTACGTTTCCAACGCTGCGGCGCAAGCGCTGAAAGATCGCCTGCAATGCAGGCTCCTACAGCGCAAGCCCGCAACACGCGCGGCGGCGCCGGCGTTCGATTGGGCGGTGCCAGCGTTAGGAAATCGCCCGCAGTGCGGGCTCCTACAGCGCTTCGATTGGCACCCTTTTCGTCAGGGGGCCGGGCCGTAGCGCAGTTTCGGTGACATGGCCGGATGGCGTCCGGCGCGGGTCATGTCGAGCAGGCCCCACATGGGCCAGATCAGGTCGACGTGGCGCGGATGTCCGCCGGGGATCGGCGTCCACAGGATCTCGGAGGCCCAGAAGTGCCGAATCTCGTCGCCCTTGCGCTCGAATACGTTCATGAGCGGCATCAGCGACTCTGTGGATTCACCGGGCTGGGACAGGTAGTCGCGCGTGTAGTCGTTCTCCTGCGACGACAGCAGGCGCAGGTCGCGCCAGGTGCGCTCGACCGCAATCGCGTGCAGCTGCTTCGGGCTGGCCTTGCCCACCACGACCAGCTCGACCTGTTCGCGCACGTGCCGGCTGCTGACATTCAGGCCATCGATCACGGAGGTGCAGGACGGGCAGGGGTTTTTCCAGTCCGGGCCGTACATGTAGCTGTAGATGATGAGGTGATCCTTGTCACCGAACAGTTCTGACAGCAGCATGGTGGTCGTGCTGCCGTCTGAATAGTCGATCTCCTCGAATTCGTAGTCCTCGAGCAGCAGGCCGCCGGGTGGCAGCCTGCGTCGCAAAGCTGCCACTTCCTCTACCCTGTCGCGCAGTTCCTGCTCCTTTTCAAGCAGTTCGTTACGCGCCTTTCGATACTCCTGCGATTCGCCGGGAAAACGATTCTCATGGGTCAGTGTTTTTGCGCCTGCCATGGCGTAGCGCTCCTCTGCTGATCAGCCGGGTAGATACTCGTAGCTCGCCTGCAGCCCCAGCGGCAGGCCGACCGCCCAATACAATAAAAGGTAAGCGGTCCAGACGACAAGGAAAGTAACGGAGTAGGGCAACATCATCGCGGTTACCGTGCCGATGCCGGTCGATTTCACATAGCGCTGGCAGAAGACGACGACCAGCGGGAAATAGGGCATCAGCGGCGTGATGATGTTGGTACTCGAATCGCCGACCCGGTATGCCGCCTGCGCGAGGTCGGGCGATATGCCGAGCTGCATCAGCATCGGTACGAAAATCGGTGCGAGCAGCGCCCACTTGGCCGATGCGGAGCCGACAAACAGGTTGATGAAGGCGGTCAGGATGATGATGCCGGTGATTGTGACTGCAGCGGGCATGGCCATGGCTTTCAGCATCGCGGCGCCCTCCAGCGCCAGCAATACACCGAGGTTGGACTGCCCGAAGGCGTAAATGAATTGCGCGATGAAGAACATGATGACCAGGTAGTAGCCCATGCTGGTCATTGCCTTGCTCATGCCGGCGATGATGTCCTTCGAGCTCTTTACCGTACCGGATGCAATCCCGTAGACCACGCCCGGCAGGAGGAACAGCAGGAAAATCAGCGGCACGATGGATTGCATCAGGGGTGCTGTCCCTGAGGTCAATGCACCTTCCGGCGAGCGCCATGCGGACGATGCCGGGATCGACGTCAGTATGAGCAGCAGCACACCGAGCAGCATTGCCACCAGCGACATGCGCAGGCCCCTGCGCTCCTCGGGTCTCAGTTCTTCCATGGTGGGCAGGTCGTGCAGATCGCCGTCCAGCTCACTGTCTTTCAGGCGTGGCTCGACCACGCGGTCCGTCAGGTACCAACCGAGGGTCATGATCAGGAGCGACGAGGACATGGTGAAGAAGTAATTGTTCAGCGGGTTCAGCGTGATTGATGGGTCAAGTATCTGCGCGCCCGCCTGCGAAATTCCCTGCAGCATGGGATCGAGGGACGAGGGCACGAAGTTGGCGGAGAACCCGCCGGATACGCCGGCAAAAGCCGCTGCAATTCCAGCGAGCGGGTGCCTGCCTGCGGCGTAGAAGATGACCCCGCCCAGGGGAATGACCAGCACGTAGCCGGCATCCACCGCTGTATGGCTGACGATGCCGACGACAATCACCATCGGCGTAAGCAGCCAGCGGGCAGTCACTGCCATCATGGCCCGCAATCCGGCGTTGATGAAACCCGTGTGTTCGGCCACACCTATGCCGAGCATCGCCACCAGCACCACGCCCACGGGGTGAAAGTGCGTGAAGTTGGTGACCATCACGGTGAGAAATCCGGTGAACGACTGTCCGGACAGCAGGTTGCGCACCTCCAGCGCCTGGCCGTTGCGCGGATCCGTAAGGCCGAAGTCGATGCCGGACAGGGCCCAGGAAAGGAACCAGACGATGAGCAGGAGCCCGACGAACAGCATCGCCGGATCCGGCAGCCGGTTGCCCACTCGCTCGACCGCCGCGAGCGCCCTCTGGACCAGACCGACTTTCACTTTGGGGGTCTCCGCCTCGGCCATTTCCTGGCTCCTTGTTCTTGTGCAGGCCCGAGTCTACTCAATCGATGGCGATTCGTCTCGCCCGCCCGGGAAAAAGGTGTCAGGTTTATTTTCGCCAGGAACTCTGGCCTTTCCACGGTTCGACAGCACAATCAGATTAGCGCTTCCGCCGACTTTGCTGGAAAATAAACCTGACACTTTTTTGGCACCACTCTTTTCGGGGGGATACATGAAATCGGGAATAACGCGGCGGGACTTTCTGAACGGTACCCAGGTGGCGATAGGCGCGTCGCTGCTGTCGCCATGGTCGGAAGTTTTCGGTGCCGATGCCGGGGCCTTCAGCCTGCCCGCCGGCTACTACCCACCGGCAAAGACCGGCTTGCGCGGCAGTCATGACGGCGCCTGGGAAACCATGCATGCCCTGGTCAGTGGAACGCGCTTTCCGCGGCAGGATCCCGAGGAGAGCTACGATCTCGTGGTGGTCGGTGCCGGCATCAGCGGCCTGTCGGCGGCGCATTTCTACCGCAAGCAGCATCCCGGCGCGCGCATTCTGCTCCTGGACAACCACGACGACTTCGGCGGCCATGCCAAGCGCAACGAGTTCTCGATCAACGGCCGCACCCGGATCGGTTACGGCGGCACGGAGTCCATCGATACGCCATCCGCCTACACAAAGGTTGCAAAGGAGCTGCTGGTCGACATCGGCATCGACGTACAGAAATTCTACGAAGCTTACGACCAGAGCCTGTACTCGTCACTCGGCCTCGCGAAAGGCATCGTGTTCGACAAGCAGAATTTCGGCCGGCAAAAGCTGGTAACCGGTTACGGCAAGAAATCCTGGGAGCAGTATGCCGCCGAGGCGCCGCTAGGCGACAAAGCCCGCGCGGATTTCATACGCGTGCAGACCGACACGCGCGATTACCTGCCGGGCAAGACTTTCGAGGAGAAGTACGAGATTCTGCGCCGCACCAGTTATTACGATTTCCTGAAGGATTACTGCAAGGTCGATCAACAGGTGCTGGAGATCTACCGGCGCTGGGGCATGAGTTTCTGGTGCGTTGGCATCGAAGAAGTGCCGACGACGTCGATACAGTCCTACGACGGCGGCATGCCGGGGGTCGAACACACGCTGGTGCGCACCGGTTACCGCGGCGACGAACCGTACATTTTTCATTT